>JALSSK010000383.1 GCA_026984335.1 Rhodothermales bacterium | reverse complement strand
CTATCAGCAGGAAACCGGGCGCGCCGGACGCGACGGCCTCGAAGCCGAATGCATCCTCTTCTATTCCCCCGCCGACACGCTCCGGTGGCAGTCCCTCATCGAGAAGCGCAGCGAGGCGACGGGGCGGCTGACGCCGTCCCAGCGCCACGCACTCGAACTGCTCGGCCACATGCGGCAGTTCGCCTCGCCCGTGCAATGCCGCCACAAGTCGCTCTCGGAGTACTTCGGGCAACCCTTCGCCTCGGAAAACTGCGGCGCGTGCGACATCTGCCTCGACGAGGTCGAACAGCTCGAAGACGGAACGAAGGAAGCGCAGATGATCCTCTCGTGCGTCGCCCGCACAGGGGAACGCTTCGGCGCCGGTCACGTGGTGGACGTGCTTCGCGGGGCCGATACCGAACGCATCCGATCGCTCGGGCACGACGCGCTCTCGACGTTCGGCCTGATGAAGGAGACGCCGAAGAAGACGCTCACGAACATGCTCTATCAGCTCATCGACCAGGGTCTGCTCGCCCGCACGCAGAGCGAGTATCCCGTGCTCCGACTCAACGATGCCTCGTGGGAGGTCCTGCGTGGGAAGCGGACCGTCCGGATGCTCCCCATCCGCCGGAAGACGGTCAAGCGGACGGCGCGGGAGGCCGCCTCGTGGGAAGGGGTGGACCGCAACCTGTTCGAGCATCTGGCGCGCCTCCGCACGGAGCTGGCTCGCGAGCGCGGCGTCCCGCCCTACCTCATCTTCAACGACGCGACGCTCCGGGACATGGCCCGGCGACACCCCCGCACCCCCGACGCGTTCCTCGCCGTCCACGGTATCGGCGAGAAGAAGCTGGCCGACTTCGGGACGCTCTTCATGGACCGCATCGCCGCTTTCCTCGCAAAGAACGGAGCCCCCTGAGGCCTCAGTCCGGGCGGCGCTCCGGCTCGAACACGAGCGTGAGGCGTCCACCGGGCGGCAGCGCCTCCCACCGCGCCCACAGCTCCCGGAACCGGTCCCGCATGTGCTCGACCACCCCGGGGGCCAACTCCGGCGCGGCGATGCTCAGCCCCCGGCACGCCGCGGCGACGCTCGCCAGGTACGCCTCCGGCTCCGCGAACCCGGCAAGCTCGTATTGAAGCGCCATCACGAGGGTTTCGGCGAGCAAGCCCTCTTCTTCGATCCGGCTTCGTGCCTCTCTTTCCTCAAAGGACGAAAGGTCGAATCCCCGCGCGAGGAGGCCGTAGAAGCCGCCGCGCAGCCCGAGCGCCGTCTCGACGACGAAGTGTCCAAGGTCGTGCATGGGGCCGAAGGTCGGCTGGAGCGGCGCCCACGTCTGCGTGCCGTCGTCGCGCATGCAGTGGAGCACGTCCGGGCCGTCGCTTCCTTTCTTGAAATGAATCTGCATGGATCACCCGTATGCATTTGCGCGGTCAAAACGACCATTCGGCGCGGAACAGTCGGGTCGGGGTGAGCAGATAAAGCGCCTCGCCGGCGCGGGCAACGTCGACGAGCGGCGCATCGAGCGCGACGTCGATCGCGCGTTCGAGCCGGGCGCCGGACTCGTATACGAGCAACCGCCCGGGCAAGACGATCCACAGCCGTCCCCCGGCAAAAGCGACCGAGCGTACGTCTGCGGCCCGTCCCTCGGCGAGCATGCGGATGAACCCACCGAAGAGGTCGAACACGGCCACGCCGGCGCGCCCCCGGTCGGCCACGTAGAGGTGTTCCTCATCCACGGCGAGCGCCGCCGGCGTCACGAGCATGCCCGGCCCATCGTCCGGCCCGCCGATGATCCGGTCGAAGCGGCGCGTCCGGTCCCACTTCACGACCACGTTGCGCGCGGCGTCGAGGGCGTACGTTTCATCCGTATTCGAGGAGATGACGGCAACGGGCCTGCCACGGGAAGGCGTCCGCACGTCGCTCTCCCGCGAGAGATACGTCGGCTGTCCGCCGCCCGGCTCATACTCGTCGCCCACGGGGAGCGCCTCGATGAAGTGGAACTGTCTTGAAAACCGCTGAATGCGCCCGTTCCCCGCGTCGGCCACGAGGATCGCCAGCCCGTTGGTGGCGTCCACGTCCGAGGGCTCATCGAACAGCCCTTCCGCCGTGCCGCTCCCGCCGAGGGTGGCGAGGAGCCGCCCGCCCGCATCGAGCTTCACCACGACGTCGCGCCCGGCGTCGGCCACGAACAGGTTGCCCGCCGGGTCCGACGCCATCGCCCGCGCATCCTCGAAGCGCGCCACTTCCACGAAAGAGGTGAGGACGGTGTCCGCCGGCTGCGCGCCCGCGACGAGAACGGGGGCGACTGTCAGTGCCAGAAAGATGTGAAGCCGGATAGCCATACGGAGAGGCAAACAGGTGCGGGGGACGCCCCGTGTACCCCCGATCCGCCGGGTCGTTTCTTCCTCCCCCGAAAAGAGCGCCGGGGTCCACCATCGCTCAGGAAACGATCCCGCGCGCCGAGAGGCGTTTCAGCCCCTTCCGTCCGATGTCCCGCCGGTACTGCATCCCTTCGAAGTGGATGACGTCCACCGCGCGGTACGCCTTTTCGAGCGCTTCGGCGAGGTCCGCCCCGAGCGCCGAGACCGCGAGCACGCGCCCGCCCGCCGTGACGAGCTCGCCTTTCGCGTTCCGCCGCGTGCCGGCATGCATGACCACGACGTCCGGCATCGCCTCCGCCCGTTCGATCCCCTCGATCACGAAGCCTTTCTCGTACGCGCCGGGATACCCTTTCGAGGCCAGCACCACACACGCCGAAGCGCCGGGGTGAAAGACCGGCTTCGCCGCTTCGAGCCGTCCTTCGGTGAGTTGGAGAAAGAGTTCGAGGAGGTCGCTTTGCAATAACGGAACCACTGCCTGCGCTTCCGGATCGCCGAAACGGCAATTGTATTCGACCACCTTCGGCCCCTCGTCCGTGATCATGAGCCCGACGTAGAGGATGCCCCGGTAGGGATGCCCCTCGGCGGCCATGCCCCGCAGCGTCGGCTCGATGATCTCGGCGCGCGCCTGCCGGAGCACCGTTTCGGTCGCCACGGGCGCGGGCGCATAGGCCCCCATCCCGCCCGTGTTCGGCCCCGCGTCGCCCTCGCCGATGCGCTTGTGGTCCTGTGCGGGCGCCAGAAGCACGTACGCCTCGCCGTCGGTGAGCGCAAAGAGACTCAGTTCCTCTCCCGCCATGAACGCTTCGACGACCACCTCTTCGCCCGCTGCGCCGAAGCGTTGGTCGCGCATCATGGCGTCGAGGGCCGCCCGCGCGGCGTCGAGCGTCTCGCACACCACCGCGCCTTTCCCGCCGGCCAACCCGCTCGCCTTCACGACGACGGGCGCGCCCTGCGCTTCGAGGTAGGCGACGGCTTCCGCATACTCGGAAGCCGTGAAGGTGCGGTGCGCCGCCGTCGGGATGCCGTGTCGGGCCATGAACGCCTTGGCGAAGGCCTTGCTGCCTTCGAGCCGCGCCGCCGCCGCCGTCGGGCCGACGATAGGCAGACCCGCCTCCGTGAACGCATCGACGATGCCGGCCACGAGCGGCTGCTCCGGCCCCGCGACCGTCAGGTCGATGCCGCGCGCGCGGGCGAACGCCAGCAGGCCCGGCACGTCGTCCGGCGCGAGCGCGACGTTCTCGCCGAGCGCTTCGGTCCCGGCGTTTCCCGGCGCGATGAACAGTTCGGGCCGATGGGGACTCCGGGCGAGCGCCCACGCCAGGGCATGCTCCCGCCCGCCGCCCCCGACGATCAGAATACGCATGGTTCTTTGCATTCAGGTTTTCGGTTCGTCGATGCTCGCCGCTCCGGTCTAAAATACCGCAGCCGTACGGGGTTCGGGAGCCGCCGGAGTGAAGCATTGGCGTATTCGGTTCAATAAAACGGGTTGCGATCAGGCTGAACCTCGGCGCGATAGATGGCGCTGTATTCGAGGTAGTTCTTCGCATATTCCCCGATGCGCTCGACCTCCTCGTCGGTCAGTTCGCGCACGACCCGGGCGGGCGAGCCCAGCACGAGCGAGCGCGGCGGGACCTTCGTCCCCTGCGTCACGAGCGCGCGCGCGCCGACGATGCTGTCCCGCCCGATGACGCAATGATCGAGCAGGACGGCCCCCATGCCGACAAGCACGTTGTCCTCGACGGTGCACCCGTGCACGACGGCGCCGTGCCCGATGGTCACGCCCGCGCCGATGACGGTCGGAGCCGTGCCTCGGGTGACGTGCACGACGGCATTATCCTGAATGTTCGTCTCCGCGCCGATGCGGATGCGGTTCACGTCTGCGCGCACGGTGGCATTGAACCACACGCTCGCCCCTTTCCCGAGCGTCACGTCGCCGATGACCTCGGCGGAGGGCGCGATGAAGTTGGAAGCGTCGACGACGGGAACGGCTTGAAGAAACGGTCGGATCATGAGGGTAGGCAACGAAGGATGAGAGGGGGAAATACGAGGCTTCCACAGCATACGCCGCCCGCCGGGAAGTCGCCGGTTGATACGTTGTAACCATTCACCCGATCCCGACGTTTGAATGCTATGCTTCCTCACCTTCTTTCCACGACCGCCATGAAATCCTCCCGCATCCTTCTCTTGCTCCTCCTTGCCGCGATGCCGGCGTCCGTGTTCGCCCAGCACGTTCAGGACCGGATCTACGGCCGCCTCATCACCCGCGACGGCGACGTGTACGAAGGGCTCATCCGATGGGACAAGAACGAGGTTGGATGGGTGGACCTCCTCGACGGCTCGAAGCGCATCGAAGACGAAGACCGCGACCACCGGCGGAAACGCATCCGCGTTTTCGGCATCGATTTCGGCGCGTTCGACGACGGTCTGCGGACGCGGAAGTCCGGCATCCGCTTCGGGCATCTCCGCTCGATCGAGAAGACCGGGCGCGACCGCGCGTTGCTCACCCTCCGCTCGGGCGAGCAGATCGAGTTTCGGGGCGGCTCCACGGACCTCGGCCATGAGATTCGCGGCATCGTCGTCGAAGACAAGCGTGAGGGTGAAATCACCTTCGACTGGCGCGACTTCGACCGCGTCGAGTTCCTGCCGACGCCGCGCCGCATCGCGTCGATCTACGGCGAGCGGCTCTATGGCGCGCTCACCACGCGCGAGGGCGACGTCTTCACGGGATACGTCTGCTGGGACGTGGACGAGGCGCTCGACGCCGACGTCCTCGACGGGCGCGATGAGGACGGGGCTCGCCGGAAGATCCCCTTCGGCGAGATCGACGCGCTCATCCGCGAGCGCCGGAACCGCACCCGCGTCGTCCTCCGCGACGGCGACGAGGTCGTCCTCCACGGCACGAACGACGTCAACGACGACAACCGGGGCATCCTCATTCTCGACCCCGCGCTCGGTCAGATCCGCGTCCCGTGGGAAGCCTTCGACGAGCTCCGATTCGAAGCGCCCGAACGCCCCGTCACCTACCGCGACTTCGACGGAAGCGGGCCGCTCCGGGGCGTCGTCTACACCCGCGACGGCGACAAATATGCCGGGCGCATCCGGTGGGACGACGATGAGGCGGCTTCGTGGGAGATGCTCAACGGCGAGCTTGACGACCTCGACTTCGCCGTCGAGTTCGGCTTCATCCGGGAGATCGAACGGGTCTCGTCCCGCGCCGCCCGCGTCACCCTCCGCGACGGACGGACCTTCGAGCTTCGCGGCTCGAACGACGTCAACGACGACAACGACGGCATCGTGGTCGAGCTTCGAAACGGCGACGGGGTCGTCATCGAGTGGCGCGACTTCGACCGGGTCGTCTTCGACAAGCCCTGAGCCTGCGGGAGGCTCCCGTCACTCGTCCTCCGCCATCCGCCGCAGTTCCGCCAGATGAAGCAAGGCTTCGACGGGCGTCATGCGGTTCGGGTCCAGGGCGAGGAGTCGATCCCGGAGTTCGAGGAGTTTCGGATCGCCCTCCCCGCCGAAGAGCGACATCTGGAAGGCCGAAGCGGTGTCGAGGCCCGTCACCGTGGCGGGCCTTGCGGCCGGGGCGGGCACTCCGTCGCCGCGGGCTCCCTCTCCCTCCCCGGCCCCCTCGATGACCAGGTGCTGGCTTTCGAGATGATGGAGGATCTCCCGCGCTCGCACGATGATCGGCTCCGGCAACCCCGCCATGCGCGCCACCTCGATGCCGTATGAATGGTCGGCCCCGCCCGGCACGAGCTTCCGGAGGAAGATCACCTTGCCCTCATGCTCCCGGACCTGAATCCGGAAATTGCGGACCCGTTCGCACCGGCTCGCCAGTTCGTTCAGCTCGTGATAATGCGTGGCGAAGAGCGTCCGCGCCGCCACGTTCGGATGCTCGTGCAGATATTCGACGAGTGCCCACGCGATGGAAAGGCCGTCGAACGTGGAGGTGCCGCGCCCGACCTCGTCGAGGAGGATGAGCGAGCGGGGCGTGGCGTTGTTCAGGATGTTGGCCGTCTCGTTCATCTCGACGAGGAAGGTGCTCTCCCCCGCCGCGAGGTTGTCCGAGGCGCCCACGCGCGTGAAGATGCGGTCCACGATGCCGACGCGCGCCTTCTTCGCGGGCACGAAGGAGCCCACGTGCGCCAGGAGCGTGATGAGCCCCACCTGCCGGAGCACGACGCTCTTCCCCGCCATGTTCGGCCCCGTGATGATCATGATCTGCTCGTGATCGGGGTCGAGGTGGACGCTGTTCGGGATGAACGGCTCGCCGGGCGGGAGGGTTTGCTCGACGACCGGGTGGCGCGCCTCCTCGAGTTCGAGCGTCCGGCCCTCGTGCACGTCGGGGCGGGTGTACTCGTTGCGGGCCGCCACCTCGGCGAGCGAGCAAAAGCAGTCGAGCATGGCCAGCAGCGAGGCGTTCGTCTGGAGCGCCGCCGTCTCCTCGGCCACGGCCAGGCGCAGCGCGTGGAAAAGCTCCGCCTCCAGATTGGTGATCTTCTCCTCCGCCGTGAGAATCTTCTCCTCATACTCCTTCAGCGCCGGGGTGATGTACCGCTCCGCATTGACGAGCGTTTGTTTTCGAATGTAATCGTCCGGGACCTTGTCCCTGTGGGCGTTTGTGACCTCGAGATAATACCCGAACACCCGATTGAAGCCCACTTTGAGCGACGGAATGCCGGTCCGTTCGGCCTCTTCCTGCTGCATCCGCGCCACCCAGTCCTTTCCCGAGGAGGCGATGACGCGAAGCTGATCGAGCTCCTCATGGTATCCGGGCCGGATCATACCCCCGTCTTTCGTCGAGGCGGGAGGATCCTCGACGAGCGCCGCGTCGATGCGCGCGACGACGTCGGGGCAGAGCGAGAGGCTCTCGCCGAGCCTGTGGAGCGTCTCGCACCGTTCGCCGGCGAGGAGCGTCTTGATCGCCGGGATCTGCTGCAGGGTCAGCTTCAGGTGGTAGACCTCGCGCGGCGTGGCGCGGCCCGTGCACGCTTTCGCGGCCAGCCGCTCGAGATCGCCCACCTGCCGGAGCTCTTCCCGGAGGCCTTCCCGGAGGCGCGGCGCGCGGAAGAGGGCCTCCACCGCATCGAGACGTTTCCGAATGTTGTCCACGCTCCGAAGCGGGCGCACGAGCCATTTCCGGAGGAGCCGCCCGCCCATCGCCGTGAGCGTCCGGTCGAGGATGTGCACGAGCGTGCCCTCCCGGCTCCCGTCCTGCATCGACGTGACGAGTTCGAGGTTGCGCTTCGTCTGCGCGTCGAGCGCCATGTAGTCGTCGCCGGTGTACCGGGCCAGGCGGCGCACGTGCGGCACGCGGCCCTTCTGCGTCTCGCCGAGATAATACAGCGCCGCGCCCGCCGCCACGATGCCCGCGTCGAGATCTTCGACGCCGTACCCCTTGAGCGAATGCGTCTTGAAGTGCCGGAGCAGGGTTTCATACGCGAAGTCGTACCCGAAAACCCAGTCTTCCTGCGGCGTGACGGCGAAGCGCCGTTCGCCCGAGGCCCGAAGACGATCCCGGCGCCTTTTCTCGACGAGGATCTCCGCCGGGGCGATGGTCTGAATGAGTTCCTCGAGCCGGTGCGCCGGGACCTCGGTCACGTTGAACTCGCCCGTCGTCGCGTCGAGGAAAGCAAAGCCGGCGACCTCGCGGCTGCCGCGCCTGCCCCAGTGGACGGCGGCCAGATAGTGCGAGCGCTTCGGGTCGAGCAGTTGATCGTGAAAGGAGACGCCGGGCGTGACCACCTCGACCACCCCGCGTTTGACGATCTTCCGGGCATACTTCGGATCTTCGAGCTGTTCACAGATCGCGACGCGATGGCCCGCCTGCACGAGCTTCGGGAGGTAATTGTCGAGGGCATGATGCGGAAAACCCGCGAGCGGCACGTCGGCGGCCTGCCCGTTGGCCCGCTTCGTCAGCGTGATGCCGAGGATGCGGCTGACGGTGTGCGCGTCTTCGTCGAACGTCTCGTAGAAATCGCCCATGCGAAAGAGCAGGATCGCGTTCGGATGCCGCTCCTTGATCTTGTGATATTGCCGCATGAGCGGCGTCTCCTTCCGGTCCTTCTTCTTCCGTGCCATCGACCCGTGATCCTTCTCCGTTCACCCTTCGTTTGCCCAAGATACGCATTCGCCTTGTCACTGCCGCGTCACAGGCGCGCGCGTCGTCGCGAAGCCGCCGCCTCACGATCCGCCGAAGCGTCGTTCGAGTTCCGCAATCACCGCCGCGCGCACGTCGCCGTTCGAGCGGAGGCGCGTGATGCCGGGGTTGTCGAGGCTGAAGAAACCCAGGCCCGTTTCGCGCCCGGAGACGAGGAAATCGCTCGTGGCGACGGTGTACGTGCGGTCGGGCCGCAGCGGTTCTCCGCCGATGCGCCACTGCCCGGTCTCGTCGTCCCGCCTCACGTTCGCCGTTTGAAGGAAGCCGCCGGTCCCCCGGTTCTTCACGCCCTGATCGAGCGCGCGGGCGAGCACGTCGCCCCGGATCGCCACGGTGACCACGTCGCCGCCGAAGGGAAGCACGCGGATCACGTCGTATTGCGTGATCGGCCCCGGGGGCAACGCGTCGTCGATGCGGATGGAGCCGCCGTTGTACACGGCGAGTTCGGCGCCGTCGGCCGCGTGAAGCATCGCCTCGGCGATAAGCTCGGTCAGCTTCGTCGAGCGGTTGCGCACGTTCGCCTCCCGCCCGTCGAGCGGGTACGACGCGGTCGCGACGACGGCCTCCGGCTCGAAGCCCTCCGCCCGGAAGCCCGCGTACGCGCGATCGACCCACTTCTTCACCTCGGCGGCGGTCTCCGGGTCCTCCGGGATCGCGTCGGTGACGGGCACGAAGCGGGAATCGACCGTGACCGCGCCCGTCGCGGTGTTGACGTGGAGCTCGTGCACGTACACCGACCGGGCGTTCGCGTCGGCCTTGAGGATAGGCGTGTCGTCGCTCCCGCGCATGAGGTGGTAGTTTTCGTGTTCGTGCCCGCCGAGGATGAGGTCGAGCGGCGGAGCCGTCTCGGCGAGCACGGCGTCGGTTCCGAGGGCGACGTGCGTCAGCCCCACGAGCGCATCGACGCGCGGGGCGAGTCGTTCCGCCGCCGCCTGCATCGACGCGACCGGATCGGTATACCGCACGTACGGCTTCCGATTGGCCGGGAGCGTCACACTCACGAAGCCAATC
>JALSSK010000382.1 GCA_026984335.1 Rhodothermales bacterium | reverse complement strand
CACCGTGTCGCCTTCCTTGACGGTCATGTCGATCTTCGTGCCGTTCTCGACGCGCCCCGGGCCGACGGAAACGACCGTCCCGCGCTGGGGCTTCTCCTTGGCCGTGTCGGGGATAAAGAGGCCACTGGCGGTCTGCTCTTCGGCAGGTTCAGGTTTGACGACCACGCGGTCGCCGAGCGGTTTGATGTGTGCCATGTTGCAATCCTCCATACGTTGGATGGGTAACGGGAAAAGTCGTTGTGTCAAAGGCCGACGCCCACCGTGACGGTCCACCCGCGCATCCGGAAGTCGGGGCGGTGATCGTCTCGGAAGAGGTTGGTCAGCCCGAGCGTGTACCGGGTGTCGAAGGAGAGCCTCCGACCCCACGCGTGTTTTTCGAAGCCCGCGCCGAAGGTCACGCCGAGCGTTCCGGTGCGATACTCGTCACTCGGGTCGAAGCGTCCGGAAGGCTCCTGCGCGAAGTTCAGGTCGCGAGAGAGGGTGAAGCTCGCCATCGGCCCGGCGAACAGATTCGGCTCGATGGAACGACCCGCAAAGGGATAGTATTTCAACAACACCGGGACGTCGAGCATGCCGAACGTATAGTCCACCGTTTCGGCGGGCAGAAGCACGCCCGTGTGATCGACCTTGCCGGAACGGGTGGAGAAGAGCACTTCCGGCTGAATCGCGAAGCGACGATGGAACCGGTAGTTCAGATACACGCCGCCGCTGAAGCCGGCTTTGTCCTCCACGCGCCGGATGGCGTCTCCGGTGAAGTCGTTATAGAGGGCGCCCAGACGAATGCCGTAGGTCAGATCCCCGGAAGCCGTCATGGCCGGTTGCGCCGAAGAAACCTGGGCATACACGGGCATCACCATACCGACGAGCACGAGCAAAACCAGAATCGCCGGCAAAACGTAGCGTATGGAACGAGCGAGCGATTTCATGGCGTTCACCTCCTTCTCTTCTCCCTCTCTGGTTCAAAGAACATGCTCGGATGCGTTGCGCCGCGGGGAAGACGGTCGCCCGAACCGGTTCACACGATCAGGAAATGCCGCTCCGGACAAAAGTCCCGCCGGTATCGTGCGATCACCTTTGGTCCGTCGCGCACGTATTCCCACGGATGTCCGTCGCGTCGATAAACCCTGCCTTCCTCCGTCTCCGTCACTTCGAAGCCCCGCACGATGGCGTCGAACTTCGCCTCGCTGATCATCTCGACCTCGTAGTCGGGGGGCAACACCACGCGCGGCTTCCCGCCGGAGAGGGCATCGCGAACCGGCGGCGTCGAGGTCTCCCACATGTCCTCTTCTTCGAGCAAGCGTCCGATGCAACGTGACGATTGCCCCGCCCGCGCCGACGCCTCCGTACGGGATCGCACGAGGCGCCCGGCGCGAGGGGGCGAGCCGCCGCCGACTACGTCCCCGCCGCGCGCGCGGAACGGGAACCGGTGACGGCTTCCTTCCGCCCGCCTTTCAAGCCTTATGCCAAACACGCGGCTCTGTCAGTCTGACAAAACCGGGGCGGCCCCTTTGAAAAATAGGCAGAGCGACCCGGCGCGGCGCTCTTTAAAAATGTCAGATCGCGACGGCGCTCCTCCCCGATAATTCTTTTGCGGGGCATGCGCCGATTCCGTATGATGGGCGCGAAAAAGCGCTTCCGAACGACGGGGCGAACCCGCGTCCTCCTTTCCGAAACGACCCTTCCCCACGGAATTCATGACAGACCATCCCACCACTATTCGCCTGATCGGCGTGCCGATGGACCTCGGGCAAAGCCTGCGCGGGGTAGACATGGGGCCGAGCGCCCTGCGCTATGCCGACGTCGCCGTCCGGCTCGAGCGCCTCGGCTACCGCGTCGAGGACACCGGCAACATCGAGGCGGCCGTGCGCGGCACGCTCGATGAGAAGCGCAACGGCCTGGCGTACCTGGGGGCCATCCGCGCCACATGCGCCCTCGTCTACGAGGCGGGCCGGCAAGCCCTCGCCGATGGATGCTTCCCCCTCTTCATCGGCGGCGACCACTCCATCGCCGTCGGCGCCGTCGGCGGCGTGACGCA
>JALSSK010000381.1 GCA_026984335.1 Rhodothermales bacterium | reverse complement strand
CTCGACGCGGAGGGCGAGGTGGTTCCCGCGCGGGGGGAGGGGACACGTGGCGTACGGCGTGAAGGCGCACGGCGGGTTGTACGCCCGGTTGAAATCGATCACCACGCGGTCGTCGCCGGGCGGGGGTTCGTCCACCTTCAGATAGCGCCCGCCGCCGTACGTCTCTCGGCCGTTCGTCTCGTCGGCGAAGATGACGAAGTATTTCGGCTCGTCGCCGTCGCGGATGACGTCGAGGCGGTGCGTGACGCCGTCTTTCTCGAAGACGAGCGCGCCGGGCGAGGGCTCGTCGAAGATGCGGCCCGTCACGTCGGCGATGGGGATCGGTTTCGGCGGGTCGTACGCTTCGAAGCGCCCCGGCACGCGCCACGCGCGGTCGGGCGGGAACGTCTCGATGCCGTGGAAGGCGGTGCGCGTGGGGCTCTCGCGGTCCTTGACGCGGACGCCGAGCCGGTCGCCGCGCCGGATGACGTGCCACGAGAGCGTGCCGTAGGTAAGGACGGTCGGCTCCGGCTCCGCGTCGGTGGCCAGGGCGAGCTCCGTCACGGGCGCGCCGTCGTGAAGCGCCGCCACGCCCGGCGCGATGCGCACGCGCACGGTGGCGCCGGCCACGAGGAAGACGCCGAGGTGCGCGGGGGCTTTTTCGGGGAAGACGACGTCGTTCGAGGGATCGCTTCCGAAGGTGTTTTCGCCCTCGTGGAGCCAGTGCAGCCCCACGAGCGTGAGCCATCCGTCGGGCTGTGTGAGGTCGTCGAGGCGGGCCTCCCGGAAGGCGGCGAGCTCCGCGCGAAAAGCCGCCTCTTCGGCGGGGTCGGCGCTTCCGCCCGCACAACCTGCCGCGAGCATGGCCGCAAGAACGAGGGGCATCCATCGTGAGGACCGGAGCGGGACGCGCCCGCCGCCGAAGGGCCGTGTGTTCATCGTCTTCCGTGGATCGGTGGGATTTTTCCGCATAGCCGTCCCCGTCAATATCACGAGAAACGCCGTGAAGGTCAATGACGAGCGCGTTGCCTCTGCGTCCCCCGCATTGCCTTAAGATTCTCGTCGTGACGGTCGATCCCATTCTGAGACGTCTTTGCCGCCGCTTTCGCAGACGCCTTCTCCTCCCACCCTTCCGAGAACCCGAACGGAGCCTTATGAAATACCGGATCTTCGTCGTCGATGACGACCGGCACTACGCCCGCATGTTGAGCTACCGGCTGGACAAGAACCCCGACTATTCGGTCAAGGTCTTCGACAGCGGCGAGGAAGTGCTCCGGCATCTGCCCGGAGACCGGCCCGACCTCATGCTCCTCGACATCATGATGCCGGGGCTCGACGGCATCGAGGTGTTGCGACGCGTCCGGGCACAGCATCCGGACGTGCACGTGGTCATGGTCTCCGCGCAGGGAGTGATCGACACGGCGGTGGAGGCGATGAAGCTCGGCGCGTACGACTACATCACCAAAGGGCAGGACGACCTCGTCAAGCTCGACCAGGTGGTGCGCAACGTGCTCGAAAAGGTCTCGATGAAGCGGGAGCTCGACACGCTCCGCAGCGAGGTCACGCGGCGCTACGGCATGGGCGGCATGATCGGCGAGAGCGCGCCGATGCGGAGGGTCTACAAGATGATCGAGAAGACGCTCCGGGGCGACATCACCGTGGCCATTCAGGGCGAGAGCGGCACCGGCAAGGAGCTCGTCGCCAGAGCCATTCACTACGGCTCGTCCCGCAAGAAAGGGCCCTTCGTCGTGGTCAACTGCGCGGCCATCCCGCGCGAGCTGATGGAGAGCGAGTTCTTCGGGCACGAGAAGGGCTCCTTCACCGGCGCGCACGCCCGAAAGATCGGCAAGTTCGAGCGCGCGCACGGCGGCACCATCTTCCTCGACGAGATCGGCGAGCTCGACCTCGACCTGCAGGCCAAGCTGCTCCGGGCGCTTCAGGAGGGCGAGCTTCAACGCGTCGGCGGCAACGAGACCATCGACTTCGACGCCCGCGTCATCTCGGCCACCAACCGGGACATCGTGCAGATGATCCGTGACGGCAAGTTCCGCGAGGACCTGTATTACCGGCTCTTCCAGTTCCCCATTCCGTTGCCGCCGCTTCGGGCGCGGGGGCAGGACATTCGGCTGCTGGCAAACTATTTCCTCCGGGAGTATACGAAGGCGCACCCCGAGTTCAAGGACAAGCGGCTCTCGCCGGAGGCGCGCCGGGCCCTTCTCGACCATTCGTGGCCGGGCAACGTGCGCGAGCTCAAGAGCGCCGTCGAGCGGGCGATCCTCCTCTCCGACGGCGACGAGCTCACCGCCGCCGACCTGATGCTCAACAGCGGCAACGTCATCTCTCCGTGGAGCGAGCGTATGACCCTGGCCGAGGCCGCCGAACGCAGCTTCGCGCCGGCGCAACCTCGACCCGCCCCCGGTAGTACACACGGTGGCGACGGCGAGGCCCGGCATGCCGTCTCCGGGATCGTCCTCGGGAACGACAGCGCCGACATCGTCTCGCTCGAAGAATTGAAGCAGCAAGCCGTCGAGCGGGCCTATCGCCTCTGCGAGGGCAACGTGGACCGCGCGGCGGTCGAACTCGGCATTGGCCGGGCCACCATGTACCGGCTGCTCAAGAAATACCAGCTCATGCATTAGGCGACGGCGTTTCGCACCTCTCGTGCCCCGGGTTTGCGGCGCATCCGGCGAAGCCCGCGCCCCGAACCGAAGACCATGCGCCTTACCCCCTACGAACGCGACGTCCAGCGCGAAATCGAAAGCTGGCAGCACCGGGACTCGTCCTTCGTGATGCAGGCCGTCAACTGGGCCATGCAGCCCGTGGACTGGGTCGTCCGGCAGATCGTCTCCCCGGACCTCGAGGATCAGGCCGGCGCCGCCGTCGAGCAGCTCCTCTCGATGCTCAACGACGCCTCCACATGGACCTATGACGCCGCCGGATTGCTCGAGAAGGCGCGTCAGGAGGGCCTCGACGTCGAGCGCATCGAAGACCTGCGCGAGGCGCCGCTCGAAACGCTCGACCCGCTGGCGCGCGGCCTCTTCTCGCAGCACGCCGTCATGGCCGCCGTCGAGGGCGGCGGCGCGGGGCTGGGCGGCATCGCTTTCATCGCCGCCGACATCCCGTTGCTCTTCACGATCAACCTCCGGCTCATCCAGCAGATCGGCGCGATCTTCGGCTTTCCGATGCACGGCCCCGAGTACCGTCCGCTCGTGCTCTCGATCTTCAACGTCGCCGCCTCGGGCGGGAAGGAAGCCAAGAACGCCGCCCTCCGCGAGGTGAGCGTCGCCGCGGCCGCCGTGGCGAACGAGCTGGCGTACAAGGGCCGGGTCAGCGGCACTTTCCGCGATCAGACCCGGCAGTTTCCCCGCGAGATCGCCAAGAACCTCCTCGGGCGCAAGCTCGCGCAGACCATCCCCATCGCGGGCGCGGCCGTCGGCGCGGGCGTCAACTACTGGTTCACCACCGAGACCGCCGAAACCGCCTTCATGCTCTTCCGCGCCCTGTACATCGAGCACAAAGAACGGCTCTGACGGGGAATATTGGATGCATTTGCGCCTCTGTGCGGATCAAATGCGCGCGCGCCGGCGTGAACGAAGGGCGGGCGCATTTCGCCCGTTCGCGTGCCTGACCCGACCTCTGCGTGGTTCGGTCGGGCATTTTTGACGCCCATCCCCGGACGCACGTACGGCGACGCCGTGCGACGAACGCAAACTCCTCCGGTATGTCGCTTGTCGCTATCGTAGGCCGGCCCAACGTCGGCAAATCCACCTTCTTCAACCGGCTCACCGAGTCCCGCCACGCCATCGTGCACGACGAACCCGGCGTGACGCGCGACCGCGTGTACGGAGAAGCCGTGTGGAACGGCCGCACCTTCGAGGTGGTCGACACCGGCGGCTTCGTGTCGCGTTCGGCGGACCGTTTCGAGGCGGCCATCCGCGAGCAGGTTCACATCGCCCTCGAAGAAGCCGACCTCATCCTCTTCGTTGTCGACGTGACCACGGGCGTCACCGACCTCGATGAGGAGATGGCCGCGCTCCTCCGCAAATCCGACAAGCCCGTGCTCGTGCTCGCCAACAAGGCCGACAACGACCGGAGGCGGTGGGAAGCCGCCGTCTTCTATCAACTCGGCCTCGGCGAGGTCTACCCCGTCAGCTCCATCAACGGCTCCGGCACCGGCGACCTGCTCGACGCCGTCGTGACGGCCCTTCCGCCGGAGGAAAAGGTCGAGGAAGACGACGACCGCGTCCGCATCGCGCTCATCGGGCGGCCCAACGTCGGCAAGTCGTCGCTGACGAACGCGCTGCTCGGGCGCGACCGGTCCATCGTCACCGAGATCGGCGGCACCACGCGCGATGCCGTCGATGCCGCCTTCAAATATCAGGGGGAAGAGATCGTCCTCGTCGATACGGCGGGGTTGCGCAAGCGCAAGCGCATCCGGGAGAACGTCGAGTTTTACGCGCACCTCCGCACCGAACGCGCCATCCAGAGCTGCGACGTCGCCGTGCTCCTGCTCGACGCCACACAGGGCCTCGAGGCCCAGGACATCCGCGTGCTGCGGGAGGCCGAACAGATGAAGAAAGGCCTCGTCGTCGCCATCAACAAATGGGATCTCATCGAGAAAGACACGCACACGGCGCGGCAGTTCGAGAAGCTGGTCCACGAGCGGCTCAAAACGCTCGACTACGTCCCCGTCATCACCATCTCGGCCGTCACCAAACAGCGCATCTTCAAACTGCTCGACACGGTCCTCGCAGTGGCGCAGGAGCGCAAGCGGCGCATCCCCACGAGCGAGCTCAACGAGGTGATCCGGACCGCCATCGCCCGCCACCACCCGCCGACGTATCGCAACCAGTACGTCAAGATCAAATATGCCACCCAGGTGCGCGTCGATCCGCCGGTGTTCAGCTTCTTCTGCAACTATCCCCAGGGCATCCGGGAGCCCTACCGGCGCTATCTCGAAAACCGGCTCCGCGCCGCATTCGGCTTCACCGGCGTCCCGTTAACCATCGTTTTCAAACGCAAATAATCCTGCCAACGATGGTTGACGCCCGCGTCTCCTTTCCGGGACGACGCGAGACGTCTCCACCGATCCCGTCTCTTTCGTCCGGCGCAAAACGGGCTTCTTCCCGTTTTCAAGAATTTTTGAAAATACTACATTTTTCAACAGGTCTTATCATCCGCCGTCGCCCATGGACGCCGGAAAAGCATTATCTTGAGGTCTGCTTGAGTCATTCAACCGAATCGCGCATATGCCCGGAATTCCCGCCAATACCGGCAAACCCAACGAGCGGAAGTTCAACTTCTGGGAACGGATCTACCTCCCGGAAGCCTTGAAGGGACTCGGCTATTCGTTTCGCAAGATGACGAAAGAGCCGATGTACACGTTTCAGTATCCGGAAGAGCAGTGGTATCCACCGGACAACTACCGGGGGCGTCCGGTGCTGGTGGAAGAGGACGGGCGCCCGCGGTGCGTCTCGTGCAACCTGTGCGCCCGCGCCTGCCCCCCGATGGCCATCTCCATGCAGTCGCACGAGATCGACGGGCCGAAGGAGCGCGAGCCGGAGTGGTTCGAGATCAATATGCTCCGGTGCATCTACTGCGGTTTTTGCGAGGAGGTGTGCCCGGAGGAAGCCATCGTCATGTCGAAGGAATACGACCTGACGTTCCAGAGTCGCGACGAGGCCATCTTCGGGCTGGAACGCCTGTTGATGCCTGCCGAACGCCTCCGGGACCGGCTGGATTATCTGGAGGCGCAGCGCAACCGGCAACCCGGTCAGCACTGGGAGTTCCAGCCCGTCAACAACACCCACAGCCTCCGGAACCGCAGTTTTTTGAAATGGCTTGCCGCGCACGACGTGGAAGCGCTCGAAGCGGAGACCGCCGCGCCTTCCGCCTGAGGGTCCACGCCCGGACGAAAAGCCTATGGGAACGGATCGAGACACGTTGCGCGCGGCGCAACTCGATCAGCTTGCCTACCTGATCGATGAGTTGGAGGCGCAGAAGGCCCTCCTCTCCCGGATCCCGGACTGGGCGCTCGAAGGACGCCCGTACGAAGGGGAATGGTCCATCAAGGAGCAGTACGGCGCGCTGGCCGCCGCCGACGCCTCGGTGCACCTGCCTCAACTGCGGCGGATCATAGCGGAAGACACGCCGGCGCTCGAGGCTCCGGACCGGCGGGCGCTGATGACGTCCGAAGCCTGGAACGAGGCCGAGATCGGCGCGCTCCTCGAACGTGCGCAGGCCGCGCGCGCGGCGCTGACGGCGTTTCTCCGCACCCTGACGCCGGAACAGTGGGCGCGCACGGGAAGCGTCGGCGGCGTGCCGCAGGACGTGTACGCGTACGTGCACGCCGTCATTCAGCACGACGCCGACAGCCTTCGCGCCATCGGCTACCGGCTGCATGAGAGTCACCTGACGGCGCGCGCGAGCGATCTGCCGAAGTGATTCGCCTCCGTAACTTCCGCCGCCCGCTCCCGACGCACGGGAAAGGCGGCGAAAAGGACGCCGGCGCTGTTCTTTTCCATTTTTCCATACGAAAAAGGCGCGCGCATCGTTAACGTTAGCGTGGGGCGGGGCCGATCCTCGCGATCCGGCTCCAACCGTCTTTAGACAAAAAAGCAACGGTCGTGACATAGGAATGACGCCCGGATGCCTTAACTTAAAAGAACTTTCCGTTTCGACGATACGCTCGCTATGGCGCAAGCCGGTCTGACATATGAAGCTCTGGAGACTGCTTTCCGGCACCGCAACTTCAAACCGCTCTACTTCCTCTATGGAGAAGAGCGGTTTCTGATCGACACGTTGCAGAAGCTTCTGATCGAGCATGCGCTGGCCCCTCATGAGCGCGACTTCAACTTCGACCTCGTTTACGGCGCCGAAACCGACGCCGCCTCCGCGCTGTCGTTGTGCGCCGGTTTCCCGATGATGGCCGAGCGCCGGGTGGTGGTCATCCGCGACTTCGAGAAGCTCAAGGACAACCGCCGTTTCAAGGCATATGCCGAGCACCCCAACCCTTCGGCGGTGGTCCTCCTCGTCTGCGGCGGCAAACCGAACCTCTCGGCGCACCCGTACCGGGCGCTTCGGGCGCATGCGGCCTGGGCCGAGTTCAAGCCGCTTTACGAGAAACAGATGCCCGGGTGGATCGACCGGCAGGTGCGCGCCAAGGGGCATCGCATCGAGCCGCGCGCCGCACAGATGCTGGCCGAATACGTGGGCGCGGACCTGCGCGCAGCCGACAGCGAGATCGAGAAATTGATCACGTTCGCCGGAGGTCGCGAGACCCTCACCGGCGAAGACGTGATCGCCGCAACGGGGCAGACGCGGGAGCACAACGTGTTCGAGCTCCAGCGCGCCATCGGCGAAGGGCGCTACCCCGACGCCATGCGCATAACGGAACGATTGTTGCGACAAGCTTCTAACGGTAGAGGAGAAGGTCTCATGATCGTTTCCGTACTGACAGCCTACTTCACGAAACTGTGGAAACTGACAGTATGCCAGACCCGCGGCATGAGCGACAAGGCGATGGCCGCGCGTATCGGGGTTTCTCCTTACTTTATAAAAGAGTACCTTTTCAGCCTAAAGCGCTACGGCCCGGGCGCGCTCGAACGGGCCTTTGCCACCCTCCTGGCGGCGGACTACGAACTCAAGGGAGGAGGCAGCCGAAACGAACGTCTGGTGCTGGATCTGATGATGCGGCGGCTCGTCCGCCGGACCGGATCCGACACGGACGCCCTCGGCTGACACGATGAACCGGAATAAGAAAGGGTGCCTGCACTCTTTACCTGGAAAGCAGGAAGACATATGACGAATACACTCAAGCCCAAGAAGATCAGCAAAAAGACGCTCACTCTGAAAAGCTCGGCGACGGGCCAGACGGGGCAGAGCAATCCGAACAACCGGCACTACGAGACCCTTGCCCAGATGAGCGACGAAGATTTGATGTCGCAGTTTCAGGCGGGCACCGTCGAAGCCTTCGACATTCTCGTGAGCCGGTACAAGGATCCGCTGACGAACTATATTTATCGCTTCCTCGGGGATATGAAGGAATGCGAGGATCTGCTGCAGGAAACGTTCCTGCGGGTCTATCGCAACCGTCACTCGTATCGTCGCATCGCGAAGTACTCGACCTGGCTCTATACCATCGCCGGCAACCTGGCCCGCTCGGAGTATCGCAAGCGCAAACGGCGCCGTCTTTACTCCCTGCAGTCGGTAAACCGCGACGATGAGGAGTACGAGGTCGAAATCCCCGACGAGACCTTTGCGCCGGACAAGCACACCGAGAGCACCATCCAGGATCACTACATCCAGGAAGCGCTCAAGCAGATTCCGGAGGAGTTCCGCGAGGTCGTCGTCCTGCGCGACGTGCAGCAACTGGCCTATGAGGAGATTGCGGAAATCACGGGCCTGCCCATGGGCACGGTCAAGAGCCGCATCAACCGGGGGCGCACCAAGCTCCAGGCCCTGCTCAAGGACATCTACGCGCCTGCGGAAGAATAACCC
Source organism: Rhodothermales bacterium (assembly GCA_026984335.1). GTDB lineage: Bacteria > Bacteroidota > Rhodothermia > Rhodothermales > ISCAR-4553 > JALSSK01. Next base: position 33,353 of record JALSSK010000381.1, on the reverse strand, counting down.
CTTTTGTCAACCTGACTCCAGCCCTCCCAAGGCCGGCGGCCCAGACGCTGCCGGCCTTTTTTTGTTTTTCCCGGGATCCTGGAATGCCTCCGGGCATATGTGGGAAAGGATGCGCCTGCGTGATGAATCGTAATCATCTTGCCTATGTCTCAAAGATACCACGCCGAAAAAGAGGACGGAGCATACGCCTGGCTGGACGAGTTCCTCTGTGAGTACGTAGACGGCACGATGGACCCCGCCGCCCGAATGGCGTTCGAAGAGTACCTCCGCGCCAACGCGCAACTCTGGGAGCACGTTCAACGCCTGTCCCGGGCGCGGCAGATGCTTTGTCGCTATGGGGCGTGCCGCGCGCCTCTCGGCTTCCAGAGCCGCCTGCGCAGCCGCCTCGCCTGCGAGATGGGCAGCGCCCACCACCCGGCGCTGCCCCGCATGGCCGAACGCCTCGGCGTTTATGCGACGTGGGCCTCCGCCATGATCGTCATGCTCATCGTCGGCATGCTGGCCGGAGCCACCCTCCTTTCCGAAACCCCCCACCCCCGGAGCGCCGCCGAAGCCACCCTCTTTCCGGCACACAACACCACGCTTGCGGCCCGTCCCCGCACGATGACGCCTTTGTGGTGGGCCCGAGACGCTCAGGTTCGCCTGGCCCTTTCCGGCCCGGCGACGCCGCTCCCGGCTTACGCCCGGCCCGGCGGCTTCATGAACTACCCCGACCATCCCGATACCGCACAGGCCATGTCCCTTATGCAAAGAAGCAATGGAGCGCCTTGACTTTCGCCGCCGCCTGCCGTATCGTTCCGCCCGCTTTCGTCCCTATGACGAGGGCCCGTAGCTCAGCGGTTTAGAGCGCTCGCCTCACACGCGAGAGGTCACAGGTTCGAATCCCGTCGGGCCCACGGGAAGTCCTTGCAAACGACGTTTTGCAAGGACTTTTTTTATCCCGTCCCGTCCCCCACTGCCTCGAGTTTTGAAAAGCCGGTTAAGACATCCGGAGCCCGGTCGATTAATCCTATGCAGATAAGCCTCGAAAAATTATAATTTTGACCTTTGTAGTTCTGACGTATGCATGGTTTAGCTTCCGATCGTGCGCAGGCCCCACGCCGGGCTTCGCACGATCAATTATTGACGCGCATCCGCGAATCCCTGATCACCTCCTCACACGCACAGGCGGAGATGCTCGACGAAACGGCGCGCCAGCTTCGCGCGCTCAACGAGACCGTTTCGGAAAATCTTTCGATGCTGAAAGATGCCTTTGTGCTGACGAAACAAGCATTGAGCATTTCGGCGAAAGGCGCAGCAAACATTCACCGGCTCTCAGAGTCGGTCGAGACCCTTCATGGGATCAACGACAGTCTGCATCAGGCCGTGACCATCTTGCAGGAGATCCGGGAGAAATCCGGCGTCATCCACGACATTGCCCGGAAATCGAACATCGTCTCCATCAATGCCACGATTGAGGCCATGCGGGCGGGTCTGGAGGGACGCGCCTTCGGCGTGGTGGCCGAGGCGGTGGCGGATCTGGCGCGGCAAAGCGGGCAGGCTGCTCTGGATATCGGCGAGAGCGTCGCGCACGGGCTGACGACCATGCAGCAAATCGCCAAAGAAACACGGGAGCACCTCAACCAAAACCAGGAAGTCTCACAGGCGGCTTCTTCTGCCTTCAACGAATTGTCGAACGGAATCGAGGGCATCTCCTCTCAACTTCAAACCCTCGTCACTTCATCGATGGGGCAACACGAGGATACGGCCCGGCTTACCCGTTCCGTACGCCGACGCAGCGAGGAAGGGGGGCGCATTACGTCCGATCTCATCGGCCTCATCACCGGCGTTCACGTCGTTGATCTTTCCCCGGGAGACGTGATCCATCAACTCGATTCTTTCACCATCATCGACGTGCGCACCCCCGAAGAGCACGCGCAGGAGTATGCGCCCTTGCCCCACGCGCTGTGCCATCCCATCGGCGAGGACTTGCCCGCGCGCCTGGAGTCTTTGCCCCGAGAAGCCGCCTACCTGTTCGTATGCCGCTCCGGGGGACGCTCGACGCGGGCCGCACGCCTTGCCCAGCAGATGGGCTTCCGGCAGGTCTTCAACCTGGCGGGAGGCATGCAACGCATGGCCGAAGAAGGCTATACGAAGAAGCTCGCGTGAGCGCCGCACCGCCGCTTACCGCCGGTGCACGAAGATGAACTCGCCGCCCTCGTCGCCCGTGTTGTGCACGACGCCGAACTGCGGGACCTGAGAGAGCGGGCTGTTGTTGATCACCGGCTCGCGGAGGGTGTCGAAGAGGCGCCGCGCCGTCAGGAAAGGCGCGCGGTTCTCCCGTAAGGTCTTGATCAGATAGCGCACGAACACGCTTTTGTCCGGCACCACGTTCAGCGTTCCGCTCGTCATCGCCTTGCGGCTGGGAATCCGGAACAGCTCCTCGATGGCCCGGTCGGCGCCGGTGAAGGCTTGCCGCGTTTTGAAGATCCCGCCGCTGAAGCACGCATCGGAGATGAGCAGGGTGTGCCGGGTCCGGATGCCGTTGATGTAATCGCGGATGGTGCCGTTCGAGAGCCAGTTCGCCCGGAAGCCCCTTTCGGCGTCCGCCGGCAGCCAGAAGCCCTGCTTCATCCGTTCGTCCCAGTACCCGTGCCCGGCATAGAAGATCAGCAGGTTGTCCTCCGGCTTGACCTGATCCACCAGCCGATCCAGCGCATTGGTGATCTCCGCCTTCGAGGGATCGCGGAGGAACATCACGTTCTGCGGATCGAAGGTATAGTTCTCCGTCAGCGTCCGGACGACGTTTTGGGCATCCTGCACGGGAAACGTCAGGTCCTCGATGGTCGCTCCGGAATACTTTTCGACGGCGATGACGAGCGCAAAATAGCGGCCCGCCTCTGAAGCCTCGGGCGTCTCCGTGTTCGCAGGCGTGCCGAAGTCCCGGTTTGCGCCGGCCTCGCCCGCAAGTCCGCCTGCCGGCGCCGGCGTGGGAGGGCGACTGACGGACACGTTCCGATAGGCGATCCGCGTGTGTTCGAGTTCGTCGTTTCCGAAGACGACGAAGCCCACATGCCCCTTGCGCTCGAAAGCGACCCCTTCGAGCGAGGCGCGCACCATCACCCGCCCATCCACCGCCACCGTGACGGCGGCATCGGTCAGGGCGACGGTATACCGTTGCGTTTGCCCCGTTCGCACGATCTGCTCCGACGGCTCGTAATAAAGCTCCGTGTCGAGCCAATTCCCGTAAAAGCCGGTTCGGAACCAGAAATCCTGGTCGCTCGGCGAAACGCGGATGGTGAGCGCGTCCGGCCCCGGCGCACCCCACGGAACCCGGTTGTGTGAGAACGCGAGGATCAGTTCCTGCCCCGCCGTCTCCAGAAGCGCGTCGAAGCTGAGCAAAAAAGTATTCGAGCTGTTGAGATCGTAGACCTCCTCGGCGCTCCAGACGGTGATCGGGCGATACGGAAGCGAAAAGCCGTCTTTGAAGACCTGGAGGCCCGGCTCCTCACGGTCGGGCGAAAAGTCGGCGGGACCGAGCGGTTTTTGCCCGGCGTCATAGACGGTGTAATATTGCCGAGCGTTGGCGTTTGCCACATAGACCCCGAGCACGCGCCCGGCTTTCTTGAAGCGCCAGGCGTGCGTTTCATAGGTGCCCTGCTCCCAGGTGATCCCGGGTTCGAGCGCGCCGTAATGCTGCTCCTGCCCCTCGAAGTCGATCCAGTAGACCTCCACCGGGGTCTCGGTGGCGTTTAAGAAGGTGATCGTGACGGGGGTCTCGCTGGAGATCGAGCGCACCTGCGCGAAAACGGAGGGGGCCCACAGCGCCGCACACACGAGGAACAGGCCGAGCGCCCGGGTCGCCGCGCGTCGTCGAATCGAGGGAGAGAACATGGCTCGTACCGTTGCTTTGATGAATGACGACGCGATCCTTTCGTACGTGTATCGACCGGTTCCGGCAGGCCGGCTTGTCCCGCTCATTTTCGGTGGACGACGTACGCCTGCCGGGTGGTGTACCACGCGCCCGCCTCCTGCGGCGTGAAGTCGCGGGTGGCGCCCTGGGTGGCCTGCAGCATCAATTGCCCGAGCGGGTCGTTCGCGCCGCCCCGGATGCCGCCCTGCATCAGGCTGCTCAGGTCGATGGGGGTGGTGGTCGCGAAGACCTTGATGATGTCCTTCGTGTAGGGGCGCGTCCGGCCCGGGATCCGGAGGTTCGGGATGCGGATCTCCCGGCTTCTCGTTCCGGCCTTGAGCCGCTCGCCCGCGCCCGGCGGCCACGGATAGAACGGCTGTATGGCGCCCGTCGAGAAAAGCGCGATCCCGGTGATGAAGAGGTCCTCGTCGGAGCGGTTCTCGAACGCATACCACAGGTCGGCGCCCTCGACGGCCTCGTTCCGGGGCCGCCCCTCGTTGCCGTCGGGATTCTCGATGCGCAAGTGGAGCACGATCTGCTCCTCCGGCGCGGCATCGTCGAGGGCAAGCACGTTGAACCATTTCGCCCACTGCCCCACCTGTTTCACCAGATGTTCCAGGGCCTCCGGCTCCTCGACCGGGACCGGTTCGGAAAAGACGATCTCGTTCTGCCGGAGATGCACGTTTCCGTCGCGCTCATACAGGCGCAGGTCGAAATCCTCACTGCCTTCCGGCACGGCTTCGATGTGGCTCAAGCCGTCGAGCGAGTCCTTGAGCGCCTTCAGGAGCGGCGAGGCGGCGAGGCCTTCGTACCGGAGTTTCATCCGGAGATCGGGATAGACGTGCGCCCGTTCGACCGCCCGCGCCGCCTCCGGCGTCGGCCCGCCCGAGAGCACCTCGGCCTCCGACGTAAACGGCGCCACGTGCGTCACCCGCACCCGCGCCAGCGCGCGGTTCGGCTCCGAGAAGCGCTTCACGCCCGGCGCGTAGACCTCGAAGACGGAGCCCGCCGTCATGCCATGGACCTGCCCCGCCTTCAGCAGGACGCGCCCGCCCTCGCCCGGAGCGGCCCGCACGTACGGCTCGGCCAGTCGCGCCTCACGGCTGAAAACGTAATGATCGGACGAGGAGCCTTCGAGCTGGGGCTGCTGGTTGGCAAAGACCGTGTTCACACGTCCCTGCACGACGTCGCGCAGATCGGTGTAGGTCATCGAGGAGTCGGCTTCGTTGAGCGTTTCGGTGAGAAAATAGGTCATCGCCCCGAAGGCCCTCCCGTCTTTTTTGAACTCCTTCGACTGCTGATCGGCGCGCGCGCCGGAGAGGAGGACGTAGTTCATGCCGGGCGCGGCGAGGCCGTCGGCGGCGGGTGTCCCCCGCGTTCTGCTCGGCGGCGTCGGGTGGAGCAGGCTGTCGCGCACGACGCGGCGGGAACGACCGCCTTCGAGGTCGCGGGAGGCCGTGCCGGAATAGCAGCTGTCGAGGATGAGCGTCACGAACGCGCCCGGCGGAAGTTTGCCCAGGCGCTCGTTGATCTCGTCGTCGCGGATGTCGCGCGCGCCGGCGCGGTCGCTGTCCACCGGCACGATGGTCTCGTCGATGCCGTCGAGTTCATCCCCGTTCTGATCGTCGAGGCGGGAGCCGTGGCCGCTGTAATGGAACACGACGATGTCGCCCGGCTGCGCGACGCTCGCCAGCCGGTCGAGCTCAGCCAGGATGCGCGCGCGCGTGGCCGCCTCGTTGAGGAGCACCGTCACGTGCTCCGGCGGAAAACTGAACCGCGTGGTGAGCAAAGCCCGCATTCGCTCCACGTCGTTGACGGCCCCTTCTAGTTGAGAAAATCTGGTGAGGTTGGGATACGTGTTGATGCCCACGAGCAAGGCCCACTCCGTAGGAGCGGTTCCCGATGGACCCGCCGTCGGGCGCGCGCTCACCGTCGCCGCCACGAACGAGGATCCCCCGACGGATTCGCCGGCGGGCGTTCCTTCACTTCCGCCGCAGGCGAGCACGCCCGCCCCCATCCCACACACGACCACGGCGCGGCATAGGCCATAGATCCGGCTCTTCATGGCATACCCCACAATTTATTGCGCGTCAGTTCTCCGAAGCACGGACAGGCAGCCCGCCCAAGCCCCGATGCCTTCCCCATAAAAGGAGAAACGACGGAGCGGCCCGCAAAGGACCACTCCGTGATCTCCGGTTCTTTTCCCGCTCACGGGCCGGTGGTGCCGCTGCCCTCGCCGCCGCGCGCGCCCCGGCACTCCGAAGCCAGGTCGCCCATGATAGCGACGTACGCGAACGAGACGTGCACCGCGCTCGGCTGCACCGTCAGGTCCACCGCGCCGCCGTTCGGGATTTCAAAGCGTTCCCCGCCGAAGACCGATGCCGGGTCCACACAGAGCACCACGTCCTGCCCGTCGGCCTGAAAAGTGACCACCTGTCCGGGGTCGGGGGAGATGGGGTCCGGCGAGAAGGAGCCGTCGGCGGCAATGGTGACGACGACCGGCCCCTCTGAGGCGCTTGCCGAGGGGTCCTCCGCCGTCTGGAGTTCGGGCGAAGGAGCCGTCCGGGAAGCCGCCGTGTCGGGCTCGCCGCTCCGGGCGCAGGCCGCCACGAGCACGAGTGAGAACAGCAGGAGGAGGGATCTTCTTTGAAACAGGATCATGATGCGTTCCGGTCTGCCGGGCCTCCGCCGTGTGCGGCGATGCGGCCCGAGGTTCGAGAAGGTAAATGGAGGGTGAGGGATGGCGACCGTATTGCGGGTGACGTCTATTCCCGACCGGGGGAGGAGGCATGCTTCTCCGCCAGCCGCTGGTATCGTGGGGTCTGCCGAAGGTCGTCGAGCCAGGCAGAGAAGGCCAGCACCGCCGGGCTGTAGCCTTCGCGGAGCGCCGCTTCGATGTACGGCCACGCACGGGCGCGCTCGCCCATGATTTCGTAGGCTTTCCCGATGGAGAGCAGCGTTTCTGCGGGAAGCTCCTGCACGGCGAGCAGGCGGCCGATGACGGCGTGGGCGGAGTCCCGCGCGCCGAGACGCGCATAATCGGCGGCGAGGAAGCCGAGCGTCTCGGCATCGTGCGCGTTGACTTCCAGCCGTCCGAGAGCCAGCGTTGCCGCGCGCCGCCAGGCCCGGCGGGCCGCCTCGGCGTCTCCGGACCAGTATGCGGCGTCGCCCAGATCGCGCCACGCGGCATAATCGGTCTCCCGCAAGGCGACGGCGCGCTCGTAGGTGCGCGCCGCCTCGGCGAAGCGATCCTGCGAATAATAGACGCCCGCCAGATTGAGGTAGGCGACGCTCGTGGCGCGCGCAGCCTTCGGATTGACCCGCGTTGCCTGCTCGTACCACGCGATGGCCTCGTCCAGCCGCCCCAGGCGGTTGTATTGCACCCCCACGTTGTTGTAGCCCCACGGGTTGTCCGGCTGAAGCGCGATAACCTCCTCGAAGCGGGGGATGGCCTCCGCATGGCGCCCCATGCGATGATAGAACTGCCCCAGCGAATTGTGATAGAGCCAGTATGAGGGCTTCAGGGCTATCGCCCTCCGATAGCTCTCCTCGGCCTTGTCCCGTTTGTCCTGCCGGGCGTATACCTGTCCGAGTTCGTGATAGGCCGCAGCGTTGTTCGGCTCCAGCGCGAGCGCCCGAAGATACGCCAGTTCCGCCTTCTCATAGCGCCCCGTCTCATAATAAATCATGCCGAGCGTGATGTGGACCGGCGCGAGTTCATCGTCGAGGGCCACGGCTCGTTCGCCGTTCCGGACGGCGAGCGCCACCAGAGGGGGGTCGTTCTTCGTCTGATATTTGCGAAGGAAGGCTTCCCCGAGTCCGGCATACGCCAGAGCATAGGCCGAGTCCTCCCTGACGGCCAGATCGAACAGGCTGATGGCCGCGTCGAGGTTGCTCTCGTCTTCGAAGTGCTGCAGGTAACCGAGAGCCTGTGTGTAAAAATCATAGGCCACGGGAAAGGCGGTCCGCCCGGCCATCAACGCCCTCTCGGCGGCGGGCTTCAGCTCTACCTCCAGCAGACCCGCCAGCGTCACCACGACGCCGTCCTGGAGGTCCGCGATGTCCATCAGGGGCGTGTCGAGTTGGCGACTCGCCAGCACCCGTTCCGCCTTCGGGTCGACCAGTTGGAGGGTGATGCGCACGCCGCGCTCCGAGCGTTGGACGCTGCCGGAGACGACGAGGTTGACGCCGAAGCGCTCCGAGGCGGCCGCGGTGCCCAGCATCCCTGCCTGCAGCACGTCGCGGGCGGGGACGACCGAGAGCGCCTCCTGAAACTGCTCCAGTTCGGTGAGCTTGCTCGTCACGGTATAGACGAGCCCGTCGATAAAGGCCTGGTTGGACGGATCGCCGCCGACGTTGTCGAACGGGAGCACGGCCAGGAAGCGCTGCGCGGGCATGGCCGGGCCGCCGAGTCCCGGGATCGCCCGCCGGAGCCACGGCGTCGCCAGCGCCAGCGCCGCCAGAAGCACGGCCGCGCCGATCCCCCCCCGCAGCCGCCGTCCCGAGCGCGTCGCCGGCATCGCCGTCGGGGAGCCGCTGCGCAGGCCCGAACGCCGCTCGCCTATCGAAGGCCAGGCGCTCCGATCCCCTTCCGAAGCGCCCTGCCGAAGCACGCTCAGGTCTGCCAGCACATCGACGAGGGCCGTGTACCGGTGCGCGCGATCCTTCTCCAGACACATCATCACGAGGTGCTCCAGTTCCTCCGGCAAGGCCGGGTTCACCGAACGCATGGGAGGCGGGTCCTCGTTCAGAATCGCATAGATGACCGCCTGATCGTACGCGCCCTTGAACGGGCGCTCGCCCGTAAACATTTCGTAGAGCACCACCCCGAGCGCCCAGATGTCGGTGCGGTGATCGACCACCTCGCCGCGCGCCTGTTCGGGGCTCATGTAGGCGACGGTCCCCATCGTCGTGCCGGTCCGCGTCAGCGCGACGTCTTGCACCTTGGCCAGCCCGAAGTCGACAATCTTCACGAGGCCGTCCGCTTCGGTGGGGCCCGGGGCGCGCACGATGATGTTCGCCGGCTTGACGTCCCGGTGCACGATGCCGTGCGCGTGCGCCTCGGCCAGCCCGCGCGCGATCTGCACGGCATAATCGAGCGCTTCGTCGAGCGGCAACGGCCCGCGCGCGATCTTCTCCCGAAGGGTTTCCCCTTCGTAGAGGGTCATCGCGATGTACAGATGCCCGTCCGCCTCACCGACCTCGTGGATGGCGCCGACGTTGGGGTGGTCGAGCACGGCGGCGGCATGCGCCTCGTGCAGGAAACGCGCCTTGGCCTGCGCATCGCCGCTCATGTACGAGGTCAGAAACTTGAGCGCGACGGTGCGCCCGAGCTTCGTGTCATAGGCGCGATAGACCTCGCCCATGCCGCCGCCTCCGAGCCGCTCGCGCACCTCGTACCGGGCGATGCGATGACCCGTCCGCAGCCCCGAGCCGGACGCCTCCGGGGCCTGCGGCGGCAACGACGGCAACGGACGGAGATCACGGAGGAAAGCGCTCGCGTGCACGTACGCCTCCAGCAACTGCTCCACCTCTTCCCGAAGGGCCGAGTCCTCACCGGAAGCCTCGGCGAGCCGGGCCGCGCGCGCCTCCGGATCCAGGTCAACGACCTCATGGAAGAGGCGCTGCACCCGTTCCCACCGCTCCGGCGACAGAGATGCCTTCATGATGCGTCGGTCTGATCACCCACGGCAACGAAGACCCTCACAGCCAATGGGCCAGACCCTTCGGGTGTGCAAGGCGACGTCAACGATGGACTCGCGTGAAAAAAGATCTGCTCTCCGGACGGTCCCCGCAGGAGCCGGGACCACGACCAGACCGGTTTCGCTTTCCTCTGCGTGCGATGTGGCGCGCGCACGCTCGCTCCTAACATAACCATACCAACCATTGTTTCACAATACCGGGTGCTTCGAAACGTCCGTTCCGGAAACAGGAACCGGGCTTCCAGAGACCCGCTCTCTTGCTTTTCTCGATCCCTGTTCTCATTCTGGCGCATGGCGCCCCGGGCGCCCCGGCTCCCGAACCGGTAAAGCCCGCCCGAGGCCGGTCGATACCCGTTCCGAAACCATTTTCCGAACCGAACCCCTGAAAAGCCCATGGGCTGGCTCAAACACGTCCTCATCGACCTCGCGGTCACCGTCGTCATCGTCATCGCCGCCGTAACGGGGGCCGTGTGGGCGCAGTGGGTCGTCTGGATATATACACCGTTTATGCTGCTCTTGAAGCTCATCGGCATCTTCGGCGCGGGCGTCACGGCGCAGTTCAAACGCGCCGACGCCGAGGTTCCGGTGTGGTTTTATCACGCGCTTTACGCCGTCAACGTGGGGGTCTTGCTCGTCTATGGATGGCGACTCGTCGGGGCCGGGTGGGTTCTGATCTGGATCCTGTCCGTGGCCGCCGAGAGACGCGCGCGATCAACGGTTGGCAAATCGAAAAAGGCTTCACGCTAAAGCGTCTCCTCCCCCCTGTCGCGCGCGCCCTCATCCCGGTTCTCCGCACTCGCTCATCCCTCAAGAGAGCGGGCCGGGGCCCGGAGACCAGCCGGGGCGTCTTTGCGCGAAAGGCCGCCCTTGACCCGCAAGAGATCGACCGGCGTTGGCGTCAGGCCCCCTCCGCCGCTTCGAGGAACGCCGCGGCCCTGGCCTCCGCCCAGTGCGCGCCGTCTCCGTTCGGACGGACGAAGCCGACGTGCCCGCCGCGCTCCGGCGCCTCGAGGTGAAAGAAGGGGTGCGCCCGCGCCGCCTCGGCAGGATAACAGGCGGGCCCGAGGAAAGGGTCGTCGGCGGCGTTGACGAGGAGCGCGGGGATGCGGATGCCGGAGAGGTAACGGTTCGCGCTGCACTGCCGGTAATAGTCGGCGGCGTCGCGGAAGCCGTGCACGGGCGCGGTGAAGGCGTCGTCGAAGTCGAAGAACGTGCGGGCGGCTTCGAGGCGGGCAAGGTCGAACGCGCCGGGGAAGCGCGCGGCCTTCTCGCGGGCTTTGGCGAGGAGCGAACGGCGGAAATAGTGCATGTACACGCGGCGCGAGGGCTTCGCCAACTCGACGGCTCCGGCGGCGAGATCGACCGGCGCGGAGAAGGCGACGGCCCCCCGGATGCGCGGGTCGAGGGCTTCGCCGCGTTCGCCGACGTATTTGAGCGTCAGGTTGCCGCCGAGACTGAAGCCGACGAGCGCGAGGGCGGCGTATCCGTGCCGGTCGAACGCATGACGGACGACGAGGTCGAGGTCGCCGGTCTCGCCGCTGTGGTAGGCGCGGAGGAGGCGGTTCGGCTCGCCGCTGCATCCCCGGTAGTTCCACGCGAGCGCGTCCCATCCGGCGCGGAGGAGCGCCCGCGCCATGGCGCGCACGTACACGCGGTCCGAGCTGCCTTCGAGGCCGTGGGAGAGGACGGCCACGCGCTGCGCGCCGCCCTTCGCCCAGTCGAGGTCGAGAAAGTCGCCGTCCGGCGTGTCGATGCGCTCGCGGGTGTAGGCCGGTCCCGTCACGCGGCGAAGCCGCCCCCCATAGATCGTCTGCGCGTGCGCGTTTCGGAGCCAGAACGGAGGGCGGTATTCGGAAGGCGTCAGCAGGGGCATCGAAGCGGTGAGGGCAGACGGGACGGGATTGCCGAGCGGAAACGGCACGGTGGTTGTCGATAGGCCGAACCGACCGTTTTCCACCCGGTTCCTCGCCCGTCGTATCGTTCCGGGTCTCGATAGATCGTCCGCCCGGCCTTTGTGATACCGGACCGGGCGAGCCGCACGCGGCGGCGCGGGGAAAGGACGGTTCGGTTTTATTCACGGAAGAAAAATGGGTTCGGCATGAAACGCAGCGGTTGGATGTTCTTGATCGTATGGATGGTGATGGGGAGCGCGGCATTTCCGGCGGCGGGGCAGCAAACGCGGCACGTGTCCGTCACGGGCGATGACGCGGGGAACGACTGCCTCGACGCCGCCCGCCCGTGCGCCACCGTGGCGTACGCCCTCGACGCGGCGTTGCCCGGCGACACGGTCGCCCTCGGCGCCGGCGCCTTCTACGAGGGCGACCTGACCCTCCGCTCGGACGTCACGCTGCGCGGTGCGGGCGCGGACCGGACCACCCTCGACGCCGACCCGACGAACGGCGGCGCGGCCCCCCGCACGGCGATGATCGCGCCGATGGTGACGCTCCTCCGGGCCGGAGAACGCATCGCGTACAAGGGCGCTTCCGCCGGGCACGACCACGTTCTCGTCGTCGAGGCGGGCGTCACGGCGCACGTGGAGGACCTGACGATCCGGGACGGCGGCGACCTCTTCACGGACAACGCGCAAGGCGGCGGCATCTGGAACGCGGGCACGCTCACGCTCACCCGGGTCGTCGTCCGCGACAACGTGGCCTCGGTCGCTTCCGACTTCGACGCGCAGCCGAGGGGCGGCGGCATCTGGAACGGCGGCACGCTCTACCTGATCGAGAGCCTCATCGAGAACAACGCGGCGTCGGGTTTCCTCCTCGAAGGCGGCGCGGGCGGCGGCGTCTGGAACGAGGGCACACTCGTCCTCGAACGAAGCACCGTCTCGGCGAACCAGGCCACGGACGTACAGGACGCCTGTTACGGCGGCGGCGTCTTCAACGCGGGCACGGCCACGATCCGAAACAGCACCCTCAGCGGCAACACGCTCTCGTGCTTCGAGGGCGGCGCGGGCGGCGGCCTCCGCAATACGGGAACGGCGACCGTCGAGGCCGCCACGATCACCGACAACAGCGTCGGTGTGGTGTGGGATGCCGCCACGGCGCACGGCGGCGGCATCGCGTCCTTCGGCGGCACGGTCACGCTCCGCGGCAGCCTCGTCGCGGGCAATACGGCCGAGCGGGACGACGCCGCGGCGGATTGCGCCGGCGCGCTCGTCTCGGAGGGCGCGAACGTGGTGGGCGGCGGCGCGGGATGCCCGGCGGACGCCGCCGACACGACCGTCGCGCCCGAGAGTGTCTTCTCGTCGGTCCTCGGCCCGCTCGCCGACAACGGCGGCCCCACGCCGACGCACGCGCTCCTCGCCGGAAGCCCCGCCGTGGACGCCGGATCGTGCACCGGCACGGACGGCGCGGCCCTCGCCGAAGATCAGCGCGGCTTCACCCGCCGCGACGGCCTTTGCGACGCCGGGGCGTACGAGTACGGCGCGGAGACGACCCCGCTCGTCACGGTGACGGTCGGCCCGGACGCCGCGCCGGTCGTCATCCCGGCCACGGGCGGGCGCATCACGTACACGCTCGAAGTGGCCAGCGCCTCGGCCGGGACCGAGACGGTCGATCTCTGGATCGTGATCACCGGGCCGGGCGTCGCGATCACCCGGGGGCCGGTGACGTGGACGCTCGCGCCGGGCGAGACGCTCACGCGCGCGCTCCGGCAGAACGTGCCCGCCGCCGCTCCGCCCGGAAACTATACGCTCGCCGCCGTCATCGGCGACTTCCCGCAGGCCGAGGACAGCCATGCCTTCGCCTGGGAGAAGTCCGCCTCCAAAGGGCGCGGCCACGCGGGCGGCACAGGCTGGGAGACCGACCTCTCGCCCGTGACGGGGGCAGGCACGGACGCGGAGACCGCGCCATCTACGTTCGCGCTGGCGGAGAACTATCCGAACCCCTTCAACCCTTCCACGAACATCGGGTACACCTTGCCCGAGGCCGCCTCCGTGCGTCTCTCGGTGTTCGACGTGCTCGGCCGGGAGGTGGCGGTGCTCGTCGCGGGGCCGCAGTCCGCCGGGCGGCACACCGTCACGTGGTCGGCGGACGCGCTTCCGAGCGGGCTGTACCTGTATCGCCTCGAAGCCGGGTCGTTCGTCGAGACGCGGACGATGACGCTCGCGAAGTGAGTGCCGAAGCCGGTCGAGACAATAGAAGGGGACGCCCGGCCGGACGCCCCCTTCGTGAGGGGAGAAGGGATGGGCCTCACTTGATCAAAACGAGGCGGCGTCCGGCGGTGAAACGCCGGTTCTCCGAAGCGGCGTCCAGGTGGTAGAGGTAGACGCCGCTGGGCAGGTTCGCTGCCTCGAAGGTGACCCGGTAACGGCCCGGCCCCAGGCGCTCCGACTGCATCAGGCGGGCCACTTCCCGGCCGAGCACATCAAAGACACGCAGGGTGACCCGCGCCGTCGTGGGCAGGTCGAAGGCGATGGTCGTCGTGGGATTGAACGGGTTCGGGTAGTTCTGCAGCAGGCGAAACGTACGGGGCAGGTGGGGGACCGGCTCGGTCTCGGTCTGCGTGCCGACGTCCGTGGTGAAGGCTCTCCAGAAGCCGGCGCGTATCTGCTGATCTGCTCCGGAGAAGAGGCCTGCTACGGGCTGGCCGAGAGTGGCGCGAAGGCGCACGCCACCGCTACCGGCTTCGGCGGCTCCGCTGCCTGCGACGAAGCGCGCCAGGCGCTGGGCAGAGGCCGGTGCGGCCCCGGTCGCCGACAGGCCCAGCACAAGGGCCAGCATGGGCCCGAAAAGTAAACGTTTCATGGTCGCTGTGCGGGTGGTCGGGTGAGAAGGAACGGAGAGGAGGGCTTTACTGCGCGGCCGTCGGGAGGGCGCCGAGCAGGAGGTTCAGTTGCCGTTCGAGCGTGTCGAGGCGCCGGCGCAAGCGCTGCAACTCGGCCTGCTGCCGGGCGATGAGCACGTCGCGGCGGTCCAGTCCTACCAGCACGTTGACGCGGTGCAGGCCCGCGCCCGGAGCGTCTTCCCACGCCTGCCCCACGATGCGGGCGGCATCCTCGGGCGCCAGCGCCCCGGGGGCGACGGCTACCCCCGTGCCGTCCTCGCGGCCCGAAGGCAGGATGTAGTCGCCGGCATGGACCGCCCCCCATACCTTCACCGGCACCTGCCCGACGAAGGCCACCGGCACGCGGCCGTCCTCCCGTCCCTCGCGGGGCAGGTTGCCCAGCACGGCCGGGCGATCCGTGACCACCATCATCCGGTGGGCGTCCGACGTCCGGCGCGAGACGCGACCCGCCGCCACCCCCACGATGTCGCCGGCCTCGATGGACTCACCCGGGAACCGCAGCGGCAGCGCCTCGGCATAGTCCCCACCGCTGGTGCCGTAGACGACGCCCCCCGACCCGTTCCCCTCGATGCGACCGATACTCTGATCGTTGCCGTCGAAGAACGTGACGAAGTTGGTGCTTCCATCCGGATTCAGGGCCGAGGTCTTCAGGGCCAGCACGTCCGGGCCACTCGAGGTGAAGGTGGACCCGTTCTCTATGATGGCCGCGTGGTTCGACAGTGTGGCGGCGCCGTTTCTGGACCCCTGCATATGGATCGGGGCCTGGGGGGCGTTGGTGCCCAGCCCCACTCCGCCGGCAGCGCGCACCAGGAACTGATTGTCGGCAGTAGAGACGAAGTCGATACTAGCGACAACGTCTGACCAGACGAACGTGCCGTCATGGTTGGCCTTGGCCCGAAAACCGGCGGCGAAGCTGTATGTACCGGCTGCGGTGTTCCAACGGCCTCCCGGCACGGTGCCGTAGTCGCCGTCGGCGACATTATTGGTGCCGCCTCCCACGATGGCGTAGTCGCCGTCGGCGATATTATTGGAGCCGCCTCCCACGATGGCGTTGGCGCCGTTGGCGGTGTTGATTGCGCCGCCTCCCACGATGGCCTTGGCGCCGTTGGCGATGTTGATTGTGCCGCCTCCCACGATGGCGTAGTCGCCGGCGGCGATATTATTGGAGCCGCCTCCCACGGTGGCGTAGTCGCTGCTGGCGGTGTTGCTCTGGCCCCCGCCCACGGTGGCGTAGTCGCTGCTGGCGGTGTTGCTCTGCCCCCCGCCCACGGTGGCGTAGTCGCTGCTGGCGGTGTTGCCGGAGCCGCCCCCCACGGTGGCAAACTCTCCGTCGGCGGTGTTGCTCTGGCCCCCGCCCACGGTGGCATAGGTTGCCGAGGTGGCGTCGCCGTCGTCGCTGCCGGCGCGGTTGTTGCCGCCGCCCCCGATGGCGCCGTAGTCGTCAAAGACGCGGTTGTTGGTGTTGGCGGCATCGTTGGGGTCGGTGGGGCCGCCGCCGGCAATGGCGCCGTAGTCGGCCAGCACCTGGTTGTTCCGGCCGCCGCCCACGGTGGCATAGGGATTGGCCGCGGTGTTTTCCCGGCCCCCGCCCACGGTGGCATAGTTGCCCGTGGCCTGATTGGCGTTGCCGCCGCCCACGGTGGCCGCCACCCGCGAGGCGGTGTTGTTCTTGCCGCCGCCCACCGTGGCAAAGCGCTGGTCGCTGGTGGCGCCTGCGTCGTCGCCGGCCCGGTTGCCCCAGCCCCCGCCGACGACGCCGTAGTCGTCGGTCACGGCGTTGTAGTCGGGATCCCCCGCGCCGCCGCCGCCGATGGCCGCGCCGACCACGCCGCTCACGGCCAGGTTGTCGGCATGGCCGCCCACCACGTTCGGGCTGCTGCCCGGCTCGAGGCGCAACGCACGCTGGTTGTTGACCCGCACCTCCAGCGGCGCCTCGTCCGTGGTGCCGAGGAACTGGCCGGCCGGGTCGGTGCCGGCGTTGCCGGTCAGGCTCCAGGCCTCGCCCGTGCCGCCGCCATTGCCCCCGCCCTCCGCCGCAATGCGGATCGTCTGGCCCTCGACCGTGATCGTCACGTTTTCGCCGGCCACGAGGTCCACGGAGTCGTGCAGGTCGTTGAGGCTGCGCAGGAGCTCGCCCCGGGCCACGTGCTGTCCTGTAACCGAACTGTCGGCCACGGCCGCCGCACGTATCGCGTAGGGCGCGGCCGTCAGGCTGACGAGCGGCGTCATCTCGGCTCCGCCGTCGACGCCGATGCCGAGCACATAGGGTTGGTCAAAGGGCAGGTCGAGCGGGGCAATGGATCCGAGCACCACGCTGAAGAGACCGTCCGAGACGGGCACGTCGGTGTGCTGCTCTTCCCAGAGGGTCGTTTCCGGCGCGTCCTCGGCCGCCAGGCGGAAGTGCAGGCTGTAGGTTCCGTCAGCCAGCGGTTGTCCCTGATCGTCGGTGAGCACGCCCTGGAAGCTGATGGTTCGGGGCGTCTGTGCGCGCGCAGGCAGCGCAACGATCATTGCGGTGAGTGCGAGGAGAAGGGCGAAATGCTTCATGGTTCCATCCGGTCGGTGGTAGGGGAAAGAAGAAGGCCCTACACCGCATCGCCGGGCCGCATCGCGCGGCCCGGGCGGGGAAGGGCGCAAGAGATTTCACGGCTGTGTGGCGCCTGAAGGGAGGCCGCCGGGATGGGTGGACGGCCGTAGAGCACCGTGCGGTCCGTGGTCCGGTGAACGAGAACCGTTCCCGGAAGACGAACGATCCGTATAGGATGAAGACGGAGAAAAATATGTGACTTATTTCATTGCGGCGCAAGGGCTGAAGGCGACGTGGGGCGGCCTCAGGCCCGCATCCCGATCACGCCCATCATGCGCCCGGTGACGCCGCCTTCGGCGCGGTGCGAGAAGAAGTCGCGCGTCTCGGCGAAGGTGCAGCGCGGCGAGACCTCGACGGCGTCGCCCGGAAGGCCCGCCTCGGCGAGCTGTGCGGCGAGCGCGGCCTTGAGGGCGACGTGCGGCCTGTCCTTTCCCGGAAAACGACGCACGAAGGCGGGCGCGAACCGTTCGGCGACCTCCGGCCCCACCTCGAAGTGCGCCGCCGAGATGCACGGCCCGACGTAGGCGCGCATCCGCACGGGTGAAGCGCCGAGCGCCGTCATGGCCTCGACCGTCTCCGGCACGATGCCCGCGGCGGCTCCACGCCACCCCGCATGGCACGCCCCGACGACGCCCGCCCCGGCGTCGGCAAGGAGGACGGCGGCGCAGTCGGCGGCGGTGATGCACAGAAGCACGCCGGGCGCGGCGGTCACGAGGCCGTCGAAGCCGACGTAGAGGCCGGGCGCGTCCACCGCGCGCACCTCCGCGCCATGCACCTGCCCGGCGACGCCGAGCGCATCCGGGGCAAAGCCGAGCGCCTCGGCGAGACGGCGGCGGTTCTCGCGGACGCGGGCCGCCTCGTCGGCGGTGCTCAGGCCGAGGTTGAGCGTGGCGTACGGCGCCTCGCTCACGCCGCCGTGCCGCGTCGTGAAACCGGCGGCGAGACGCGGATTGCCGGCGAAGACGGCGGGGCGAAGGAGCCTCGGGCGCTTCATGCCGCCGCCTCCGCAAGCGCCTCGCGATAGGCTTCCTTGAGCAGACACTGGAAATGATACACGCCCTCCTCACATTCGACCGAGAACCGCCCCCGGTCGTACGCCCGCGAGTGGAGGCCGCGCTGCACGTGCTCGCAGATCTCGATGTCCTCCTCCTGCACCCGGTCGCTGAAGGCCAGGTCGCGCTCGATGACCCGACGCGCTTCGGGCGAGGTCGCGTCGTCGTACAGATAGTCGAAAATCACGCGGCACCGGTCGGGGGCGAGGGGCTCGACGAGGTTCACCTGCAGGCGTCCCGGCAGGAGGTTGAGCATCATGTTCGGGAAAAGGAAATAATAGAAGGCCTCCCCCTCGGCGGCGCCGTACTGCCGTTCGCCGTCGCGGATGGGGCTGTATTGGAGCGAGTGATATCGCGCCGTCTCGGTGACGTACGCCCGGTAATCGAGCACGCGGCACAACTCGGGATGGACGAGCGGGATGTGATAGCCTTCGAGGTAGTTGTCGACGTACACTTTCCAATTGCACGCCACGTCGTACGTGACGCGGCGGAAGAAGGTCTTCGTGCCGGGGCGCATGGGCGCGATGCGTTCGGCGATACCGTCGAGGAGGTCGCCGAGCGGGGGGCCGTCGTCGGCGAGACGGACAAAGAGCAGTCCCTCCCACGAGGCGAGCGTCACGGGCACGAGGCCGTAGTCGTCCCTGTCGAAGAGGTCGGTGCGGTCGAAGCGGGGCACGCCGCGCAGGGCGCCGTCGAGGCGGTACGTCCAGCCGTGATACCGGCACTGAAGCACGCCTTTGCGGAGCCGTCCGCACGGTTCCATGGCGAGCGGGCCGCCGCGATGCCGGCACACGTTATAGAAAGCCCGGAGCGCGCCCGCCTGGTCCCGGACGACGATCACGGGGTTCTCCGCCACGTCGGCGCACACGAAGTCGCCGGGGTTGGGGAGCTGACTTTCGTGCCCCACGTACTGCCACCACCGGGCGAAGAGGGCGTCGCGTTCGAAGGGATGAAACGCGGGGTCGGTGTACCACCGCGCGGGGATGGTCTCGGCGCGTGCGAGCGGCGCGATGCGGAGGTCGTCGTCGGAGAGGTCGGGCAGGGTGCGCGGGTCGATCATGGGGGTCGGTCGGCTCGTTTCGGACGCCCCGCAAGTTAGGGCGTTTCCGGATTCGGCGCACGATCCGCCGCGCCCCTTTTCGCCGATGCCGCGCGTCCGTTGCGCTCGCGACTCACACCACGAGGTCCACGTAGTCCCGGAGGTCGGAATTGAGTTCGAGCAGGTCTTGAAGGAGTGTGTCCGGATCGGAGTAACCAATGACGCGCTCTTCGATCAGCCGTGGCCAGATGGGATCCTGGGCGCAGGTCTTCCACGAGATCGGGCGACTACTGGCGAAGCCGAGGCCGTTGGCGGCCTTGTTGGCGGCCTTGACGACGTAGATCAGTTGCTTCGTGGACGGATCCACGTCGTCGAGATGGATGTCCCGATGGTGGAGGGCGATGACCGTCGTCAGCGCTTCGGGGAAGCGAAGGCGGCGCGTCAGATAGACCCCCGTTTCGACGTGATCGTAGCCGAACCACGCGCGTTCAAGTTCGAGAGACTCCTCCTCGGAGGCGTCGCCGCGCCGGTCGCTGCCGTAGAGGCTGACGGCCACGTCGGGATGGTTGTAGAGCAGGATGAGCTTGCCAAAGTCGTGGAGGAGCGCCGCTGTATAGGCATCGCCGAGGCGATCCTGAAGGTCGGGATGGGCGCGCCCGGTCTCGGTCTCATGTGCGATCAGGTGCCGGGCCAGGAAAGCCGTGGCGACGCTGTGGCGGACGAGGTTGAGGAAAGGCAGCGCGGTGTTGGCGTCGAGCGAGTCGCGCACCTCGTTCATCCCCATGCTCATCACGATGCCGGTGACGGAGACGGTGCCGAGGATCACCACGGCCCGCCGCACACTCTTGATGTCGCCGCGCTGGCCGTAATACGCCGAGTTGACCACGCGCAGGAGCCGGGCAACCACGCCGGGGTCATTTTGCACCATCTGGAGGA
Source organism: Rhodothermales bacterium (assembly GCA_026984335.1). Classification (GTDB taxonomy): domain Bacteria; phylum Bacteroidota; class Rhodothermia; order Rhodothermales; family ISCAR-4553; genus JALSSK01. The sequence continues at coordinate 13,354 of JALSSK010000381.1, read as the reverse complement.
CCTGCTTCATCTGCGGGCCTTCCGGTTGGTGCATCAGTTCCATTGCTTCGAGCAGCGTCTGCGGCATCGGCGGGCACTTCAGTTCGAGCGCACCGAGCGCAGCGGCTTTGTTTTCCTTTCGAATGACGTTCATTGGCTTGAAGACTCTCTCCCGGACACACTGATTAATGATCTTGGGCAGGGGGCGAGCCGAAGCAGAGCGGCAAAAAGCTGCGTGGAGAACGCGCCCGCGAGCCAGGAAATACACAGACGCCAGGAAAGGCCGACGCACCGATGGGGCCACTGCTGCCAGGGTTCATGGGGTAGTATCGTCCACCCGGAAGGAATCTGAAGCGGATTTTTATGCGGCGTCTTCGGAAGCCGTATCGGCTCGGAGCGCCGCGCGCGCCACGGCGTCGGGGAAGGGGCGTCGGGTCCACTGCGTATAGGCGGCGGCGGCCTGCCCGACGAGCATGTCGAGGCCGCCGAGCGTCGTCGCGCCGCGCGCGGCGGCTTCGCGGAGGAGGCGGGTCGTCTCGGGGGTATAGACGAGGTCGTACACGAGCTGCCCCGGCCCGAAGCCGGCGAGATGAGGCCACGGGGTGCGCGTCGCGTCCGGGCGCATGCCCACGGGCGTGGCATTGACGAGGAGGCGGCTCGTGCGCACGGCCTCCTTCGCCCCGGCCCACGCGACGGCCCGGAGCGCTCCCCCGGCGTCGTGTGCGGCAAACGCTTCGAGAAGCCGGGACGCCTTCGCCGGATCGCGGGCGACCACCGTCAGGCGCGCGGGGGCGAAGGTCGTCAGCAACGCATAGACCACCGCCCGCGCCGCACCGCCCGCGCCGAGCACCGTCATCGGCGCGCCGCGCAGCCGGTCGGCGTACGGGCGCAGCGGAGCGAGAAAGCCCGCCACGTCGGTGTTGTCGCCGTGAAGCCGGACCGCGCCCGCCTCACGACGGCAGACGATGGTGTTCACCGCCCCGACGGCCTCGGCCTCCGGCGAAAGCGTATCCATCATCGGCGCGACGGCCCGTTTGTGCGGGATCGTCACGTTCGCCCCGGCCACGCCGAGCGCTCGCAGCCCCGCCACCGCCGCCGCGAGATCTTCGCGCGCCACACGGGCGGCCACATACACCATGCGCACCCCTTGATGCCGGAAGGCGGCATTGTGGATCAGCGGCGAGCGCGAGTGCGCAACCGGATCGCCGAGGAGCAGGACGAGGCGCGTCTTTGCGTCGATGGGCATGGGCGAAAGAAAAGGCGGAGCAGGCGGGCAGCATACGTAATAATTCCCCTCTCCCGCAACGTGTCTCTTGCGCGCGGCAGCACGGCGACGTACCATAGGCGCGGCGATCCGTTCCCCGAGCCGATCCCGCTCCCTCCCGCTCTCCGACCTCTCCAAAGCATGACGTACGTTCGCTGTCTCCGCGGGCTCGGCTCCGGCGACGAATACCCGCCCGACACGATCATGAACCTGAGCCCCGTCGACGGGCGGCCCGTCGAGATCGTGCTCGACCTCGAACGCCTCCGCGCCGAGCAGCCGAACGCGGCGTGGCATCACCCCGGGCGGCCCGACATGTGGCGCTTCGGCGCGCTCCTCCCGCTCGACGTCGCCGACCCCGAAGACCGGCGACACATCGTCGCGCTCGGCGAGGGCGGCACGCCGGTGCGCGACTACGACGATCATCCGCTGGCGAAGCGGGCGGGCTTTCACCTTCAGATCAAAGACGAGGGCGCGCCCGGCCATAACCCCACCCGGAGCTTCAAGGATCGCGGCATGGCGATGGTCGTCTCGATGGCGCGGAAGCTCGGCCTCCGGAAGCTGGCCGTCCCCACACAGGGCAACGCGGGCGACGCGCTCGCCGCCTACGGACCGGCCGCGGGGCTGGAGGTCGCCGTCGTCATGCCCGAGGACACCGACGCGCCGATCCTCGAAAGTGTGGCGCGCCGGGCCCGGCAGTCCCCGAACGTCCACCTCGACGTGGTCGCGGGCACCATCCGCGAGGCGGGCGCGCTCGCGCGGGAGAAATACCTCGCCGAGGGCTTCTTCAGCGTCGCCACGTTCCGGGAGCCGGGATGGCGCATCGAGGGGAAGAAGACGATGGGGCTCGAACTGGCCGAGCCGCCCCCCGGCGCGACGCAGTGGTCGCTCCCCGACGTGATCGTGTACCCGACCGGCGGCGGGACGGGCATCCTCGGCATGTGGAAGGCGTTCGACGAACTCGAAGCGCTCGGCCTCATCGACGCGCGACGCCCGCGCATCGTGAGCGTGCAAAGTGCGAGCACGCCCCCGGTGGTGCAGGCCTTCGAGGCGCATGCGGCGGACGCCGCGCCGGTGGAGCCGGGCGAGACCATCGCCACGGGCCTGAACGTGGCCGGCGGCGTGGGCCACTTCCGCGTGCTCGACATCCTCTATCGGAGCCGCGGCCACGCCGTCGCCGTCACCGACGCCGAGCTCGCGGCGGCGCTCCGCGAGACGGTGCGGGCGAAGGGGTGGAGCGTCTGCCCCGAAGGCGCGGCGTGCCTGGCGGCGCTCGGCCCCCTCGTCGAACGCGAGGTCATTCGCCCCGGCGACCGCGTCGTCGTCTTCAACACCGCCGCGCTCGAAAAATACAGCCCTTCCGTACGGCGCATCCCCGCCTGAGGCCGCCGCCCCTCAAAACCGATAGCCCACATCGATCTTGAAGGCGTAGGAGCCAAAGGGACGACGGCTCATCATCGTGAGCGCCACCGGACCGATGAGCGTCTTCGCGCCGAACTGGAGTCCGAAGCCGCCGTGGAAGGCTGAAGGCTCGAGCCGCCACGTCCATTGCTCCAGGACGCGCGCGGCGTTCCACTGGAACGAGGTGTACAGGTTGCTTCGCACCTCGAACTGGAGCCCCAGGCCCGCCATCTGCATGTTTCGCCCGGCCAGTTGCTGGATCTCGAAGCCGAGGAGCGGGAGCTGGCGATCCTGCCACAGCCCGAAGGCTGAAGACCCGCCCACTCCGGATCCGCCGAGATAGAAGCGGTAGTGGAGCGGCGTGTTCGCGCCGGCATTGTGCCCGACCCCGAAGCGTCCGAAGAGCGTGAGGCGTCCGGTGAGGGGCGCGCGCACCTGCCCGAGCAGCGTGTGGTGGGAGAACGTCACGCCGCTCCCCCACCGCCGGTCGAAGAACGCTGAGAGCGCCGTCAACTGAAGGCCTCGCGTGGGGAAGTCCGGGTGGTCGAAGGTGTCGAAGAGGAGGAGCACATTGACGCCGAGGAGGCCTCGCCGCAGGTTGAGCGCGTCGAGACGGCCCACGGACTGGTCGGCGTTGAAGAACTCGCCCTGGAGGCCGCCGGAGAGCAAGAGGGGACGGGCGGGAACGAGATCGAGCGAGACGGCGGCCACCCGCGACTCGGTGCGGAGGCTGAGCGTGCGCACGTTGTTCTCGAAGATGTCGAACGGCACGTCGGCGAAGAGCGCGGCGAAGCGCAGGTCGAGGTCGGGGCGGCGGCGCAGCGGATAGGCAAAGACGAGGTTCGTGCGAAAGACCTCGCCGAGGCGCACGTCCACGCCGAGCCGCGAGCCGAAGCGAAGTCGGTTGCGGAAGAACGCGCTCACGAGGAGGGCAGCCTTGAGGTGGGTCTCGTATCGGAGGCTCACGCCGAGGTGCTCGCCCGGGTTTTCGGCGGCCTCGATGACGAGCGTCTGCCCGCCGGGATCGTCGCCGGGGTCGAGTTGATAGACCACGTAATCGAAGAGCCGAAGCGCATAGATGTTGTGGACGATCTCCTCGATGTCGTCCACGGTGAGGAAGGCGGGGAGGCGGAGGCGGAGCAGCCCGCGCACCTGTTTTTCGAGATCGGGCGAGAGGTTTCGGATGTCGATGCGGTCGATGCGAAGCGAGTCGGGGAGGACGGGCGGCGGCGGGTGTGGCGGCGAGGCGGCAGGGGCGGCCAGCGGCGGGAGGGCGCGGCGCGCGAGGCGGGCGGCGTCCTCGCCCCGGCGTATGATCTCCGGCGCGGCGTCATAGCTGAAGCTGTCGAAGCCGCTCATGTCCGGATGGATGACGAGGTCGCAGTAGTTTTCCTGGATGCGCGTCGAGACGCCGATCTGAAAATTGGCGACCTGCCGGAGCACTTCCACGAGCGAGTGGAGGCTGTCGGCAGGCAGCAGGCGGTCGCTCACGTCCACGCAGATGACCCGCTCGGCGCCGAGGGCGCGGGCGTCCTCGGCGGGCAGGTTGCGCACGACGCCGCCGTCGATGAAGGTGCGTCCCTGAAACGTGACGGGAGCGAAGACGCTCGGGATGGCGATGCTGGCGCGGATGGCGCGGGGCAGGAAGCCGTGTTCGAGGCGGACGCCCTCCCCCGTTTCGAGGTCGGTGGCCACACAGGCGAACGGGCGAGGCAACGCGCGGAAGTCGCGCACGTTGCGGACCGGCAGCAGGAGGCGCGTCAGCAGCATGGAGATCTGCTGCCCGGCCACGAGCCCGCGCGGCAGTTGCACGCGGCGGCCGCTCAGCGGGAGCGTGAGCGCATAGCGCCCCTGCGGCAGGCGCCGGTCGATGGGCGGCAGGCGACGCAACGTCACGTCTCCGAAGAGCGCGTTCCAGTCCTGCTCGAGCACCATCTCTTCAATGCTCGCAGGCGAATAGCCGACGGCGTACAGCCCTCCGACGATGCTGCCCATGCTCGTGCCCGTCACCACGTCGACCGGCACGCCGGCTTCTTCGAGCACCTTCAGCACGCCGATGTGGGCGAAGCCCTTCGCCCCGCCTCCGCTGAGCGCCACGCCGATGATGGGCCGGCCCCTCCCCGCGAAACGCTCCGGCATCTGTGCGACCGCGGGCGTCACGCTCCACACGGCGCACAGCCCCATCACGATTGCCGGAAGGAGGTTTCGCCGGCGGCGCAAAGCATCGTGGGACGACTCCACAGGCGTGCTCACAGGCAATGATGGACCCTCCGTTCCCGGTTTCCGTCTTTTCTTCGAAAGACGCTCTGCCGGGGGGAGGTTCCGCGCGGCGACAGACTTGTATCGCGCGGCGGTTGTGCGTATTCTTTTCGGCATAAATGTTCCCTTGAAGCCCCGTCATCGCTCACGTGCTCAAACAACCACCGTCAGGAGGAACCGCTCATGGCCCATGAAAGCTTTCTCGCGCAGGTAGACCTCATGTTCGAAAAGGCGGCTGCGCATACGAAGCATCCCGTCGGCTTGCTGAGTCAGATCAAGATATGCAACAGCGTCTATCATATGACTTTTCCGCTCAAACGGGATGACGGCGCCATCGACACGATTCAGGCGTACCGCGCCGAGCACAGTCATCACAAGCTGCCGGTCAAGGGCGGGATCCGGTACGCCTCGGCGGTGAACGAGGATGAGGTGATGGCGCTGGCCTCGCTGATGACGTACAAGTGCGCCATCGTCAACGTGCCTTTCGGAGGAGCCAAGGGGGGCGTCAAGATCGACCGGCGCAAGTATTCGGAAGCGGAGATCGAGCGCGTCACGCGGCGATACACGTACGAGTTGATCCGGAAGAACTTCATCGGGCCGGGCGTGGACGTGCCCGCGCCGGACTACGGCACCGGCCCGCGCGAGATGGCATGGATCCTCGACACGTACAACACCATCAGTTCGGACACGCTCGACGCGCTGGCCTGTGTGACGGGCAAGCCCGTGGGGCAGGGCGGCGTGCGCGGGCGCACCGAGGCAACGGGCCGCGGCGTCTTCTTCGGCATTCGCGAGGCGTGCAGCTATGCCGACGACATGGCCGCCCTCGGCCTCCGGCCGGGCCTCGGCGACAAGACCGTGGTGGTGCAGGGACTGGGCAACGTCGGCTACCACGCCGCCAAGTTCATGCAAGAGGGCGGAGCCACCATCGTCGCGCTGGCCGAGTATGAAGGCGCCATCCATAACCCCGAGGGGCTCGACGTCGAAGCCGTGGTGGCGCACCGCAGGGCAACGGGCTCGATCCTCGACTTCCCCGGCGCGCAGAACCTCGAGCGAAGCGCCGACGCGCTCGAACTGCCGTGCGACATCCTGATCCCGGCAGCGCTCGAAGGGCAGATCACCTCCGACAACGCCCTGTGCATCCAGGCGAAGATCATCGGAGAAGCCGCCAACGGGCCCGTCACCGCCGCCGCCGACGCGATCCTGCTTGAAAAGAACGTCCTCATCATTCCCGACGTGTACCTCAACGCAGGCGGTGTGACGGTCTCGTACTTCGAATGGCTGCGCAACCTCTCGCACGTTCGTTTCGGGCGCATGAGCCGTCGCTTCGAGCAAAGCATCAATGAGAAACTCATGCGCGCCGTGGAGCAGGTGACCGGCAAAAGGTTCGCCCCGGAGATGTTCGAGGAGGTGGCCCACGGCGCCGACGAGGTGGACCTGGTCAACTCGGGCCTCGAAGAGACGATGATCGACGCCTATGGCGAGATCCGGGAGCTCCGGAAGCGGCACGGGGTGGATCTGCGCACGGCGGCGTTCATCAACGCCATCGACAAAGTGGCCGTCTCGTACCTTGAAATGGGTATTTTCCCGTAATCCCGGAACCGCTTTCAGGCCTTCGCGCCGGGCGCCCCCTTTGCCCTCACAGCGGGCGCGGATGGCCGTTGCGTTCGGCAGCCGGCGCATACACGGCGGCGAAGGGGACCCGGGGATGCGCCTCGACCCGCTCCTCCGTCGTCGTCTCGAGGGAGTCGAGAACGGATTCCAGGCGCGCCTCATAGGATTCGAGATAGGTGTCGAGTTGACGCCGATAGGCTTCCATGGCCGTGTCGAAGCTCTCGCGGCCTGCATGGCGGGCGAGTTCTCCGGAAGCGGCCCGGGCGCGCGCAAGGACCTCGTTCATGGCTTGCCGTACGGCGAGGCGCATCGAGTCGTGCGTGGCGGGCGGCACGCGCCGGAGCATGGCCAGACGCCGGAGCGTCGCCAGGGAGGCGAGGGCTTTCCCCCGGGCCGCTTTCTGAAACGCGAGGATGCTCTCTTGCACCTGCCCCATGGCGATCCGATGCGCCGGGTCGGGCGCTTCACGGGCGGCGCCGGAGTCCGCGCGCATCATGTCCATGGCGTGATGCCGGACCTCCTCGCGCTTTCGGATGACGCGGGCGAGGGTCTCTGCCCATAGCGCCCGTTTCTGCCGCTCCAGCTTCCGGATCGCCGCGAAGAACTGCTTCCGGTCCTCTTCCCGCATCAGCTGCTTTGCCTCAGGGTCGATGGTGATCCGCAGGCCGTCCTCAAAGCTCAGGTGCACGTGCTCGCTCAGCTTTTGCCGGAGTTCGGGATCGTCCGGAAACACACGGCGGATCTCCTCCGCAAAAACGCTCATGTCGCCGGCGCCGGCCGAGGCGAGGGGCGAGGCTGTCGGTTCGGGAGGCGTCGTCGGCGCGGGCGTGGCGGCCGCCGAAGAGTGCGGGGGGGGCGGCGGGCTCCCGATCCCGCCGTTCGTCGTCAGGGCTTCGTCCGTAACGGGCGTATCGGCCTCGGCCGGCGTAAAGTCCGAAGGACGCGCGTGGTCATCCTGGCCGAGCCAGTTCGTCTTGAATTGATCGATCAGACCGGAAGCACGCTCGCCGCCCAGAACCATCGTAATGAGACGATCACCGACCATGTTCAGGGAGGTTGCCAGGACGTCTCCCCGCGCCTGATAATAGAACAGGTAACCCGCCATGGCGATGACGATGAGGAAGGCAATCAAGCCGTATTCACGCCAAAAATTCCGCATCGTGGAGTCCCTGTCGAAGTCGTATTGAGCCTCGGTTGGTGTGCGTCGCAGCAGCGAAAAGGTTGCGCGCCGGAGCAGGGAAAGGGCCGGGCGAACAGCGGGTAAACGCGCGAGGGATGCGTTTTAGTGCGCCATCGTGAGGGATTCGTCTCGGATGGCTTTTATGGACCTTTTCATCTGAAGCAGATGATACAGATCATGTCCGGCGAGGATCCGGAGCATCTGCCCGGCAGAGAGCGGCACGTTCGCCTCCCGGTGGCGGGCCGTCCGCGTCAGGGCTTCGGGCGGGAGCGCGCGCCACAGGTCGAGGTTGATCGTCCGGAGCATCTGAAAACGGCTGAGCAGGTCGCGCAGGTCGGTGTCGTTGTGCCGTTGCCCGGCCACCCATCGATCCTGATCGACCGGCATGAGCACCGGGGTCTCGTCGAGGAGGGTGGTGCGGATGCGAAAGCCGAAGACCCACTCCGTGTCGACGAGGTGACCGAAGATTTCGCACGGCGTCCACTGGTTGGCGAAGGGTCGTTTCCGGAGCACGTCCCCCGGATAGGCAGCCACGATCATCGCCAGCACGTCGGGGGTCTGGGCCAGCACGCCGAGCGGCTCGCGGTCGCCGAGCAGGTCGAGCTGCCGGGTCCGGTAGTCGTATCCGGCGGGCGGGGTCAAGGGTTCGTCGTGCATGGCTCGTTCCTCCGGGAGAAGCTGTTGCCGCAGTATAGCATGAGCGGGATGAACATGCTATGTCATACGAGCGGGGCGGGCATAAAAAAGCCGAACCCGAGGGTCCGGCTTTTGAACGGCGGAGAGGGAGGGATTCGAACCCTCGGTACCCCGATTAGAGGTACGCCGGTTTAGCAAACCGGTGGTTTCAGCCACTCACCCACCTCTCCGGAGAGACTGCCAACGTCGTTGGATCGGCAAATATAAAGTGCCGCATTAGTAACGCGCAACACGGAGGCCGGTTCGCCCGGCGACATTCTCCATGAAGAATACGCGACGAGACGAGGCGGCTCATTTGAGCAGGAGCATGGTGCGCGTCCGGCTGAACGAACCCGCTTCGAGACGGTAGAGGTAGAGCCCGCTCGGCACGGCGCCGGCGCGCCAGACGGCGCTGTGCCGGCCCGCCGCCGTGAGGCCGTCGACCAGCGTGGCCACCTCACGGCCGAGCGTGTCGTAGACCTTCAGGCGCACGTGCGCGGCTTCGGGCAGCGCGTACGTGATGCGCGTCGATGGGTTGAACGGGTTCGGATACGCCTCCGAGAGGGCGAAAGAGCGCGGCGTCCCGGCGGCAAGCGCGGCGTCGAGGCGGGCGGGAGCCTCGGGCGCGACGCGGCGCGGGGTCGCCTGCTCCACCGTGCCGTCGTAGTGCACCACGAGGGCGTCGTTGACCGCCAGGCCGTCCGAGATCACCGTGCTCGTGCCGTCGGGCCAGTTCACCTGCACCTCTTTGATCAGATCGGCATTGCCCAAACCAAAGAAGAGGTCGAAGCCGTTCTGGGCCGAGAAGCAGCTGCCGCCCCGCTGCGTCTGGTAGAGGTTCCAGGACTGCTCTGCGCCGAAGCCCACCTGGAGGCTCACCCGCGCGCCGATGGCGTCCTTGCTCACGTTGACGCCGTCGCCGACGGGGCGCACCTTGAAGAAATTGGGGACGGGGTCCCAGCCCTCGAACTTGAAGAGGCGGTTGGGTTGTTGCATCTCGTCGTCGTCGGGGTCGAAGGCGGGGCCGCCGTTGACGACGGCCACTTCGAGCAGCCCGTCTCCGTCGACGTCGACGAAGGCGGTGCCGTGCGTGCGGTAGGGGTAGTCGGGGTAGTTGGCCGTCGTGCGCGCGTTGACCGGAGCGGCAAAGTCGATGTTCGCCGTCCAGTCCTCATAGACCGGATCCGCGCCAATGGCGGACGTGCTCAGGAAAAACTGGTCGTTCATGCCCTGCGAAGGGCCGCCGTTGCCGATGTAGAGGTCCGGCACGCCGTCGGCATTGACGTCGCCGATCTGGCTGCCCATGACGCCCTGGTTCTTGGCCGAGACGTAGTTGACGTTGATGCCGGCATCCTGGGCCACGTTCCGGAAGCCGGTCCCCGCGTCGTTGAGGAAGAGGGCGTGCCCTTCATCGTAAGGACTGCCGGGTTCCGGCCCCTCATTGCGCATGAAGAGCATCAGGTCTTCCCAGCCGTCGTTGTTGAAATCCGCCGCGCAACTGACAAAGGAAAGCTTGGGATACGAGAGGTCCTCGCCCTCGGGCGAAAACTCCGCCGTCACGTCTTCGAACTGGAGCGTGCCGGTCTCCACGAGCAGGTTGCGCCACAGGAAGTTGGACGTGTTGTAATTGTTCTCGAGCAGGTCGCAGTCGCCGTCGTTGTCGATGTCGACGAACGTGGAGTGGCGGGTGCTTTTGGCTTTGGTCAACCCGACGAGCGGCGCGATGTAGCTGAACGTGCCGTCGCCGTTGTTCCGGTAGAGGAGATTTTGCCCGGTGGAATAGGAGCCGAGGAGATTCTGCGGGACGGGCGCGACGTCGCCGGGCGATTGCAGGATCTCCGGGCCGTCCATGCCCGTGCCGTTCCAGATGTTGACGCTGACGAAGAGGTCCACGTCGCCGTCGTGGTCGATGTCGCACCAGTCGGCATTGGCGCTGGCGGTTTCGATGGGGTCGCCGTTGTCGTCGAGCGGGCCCTGGACGCCGGCTTCGGCCGAGACGTCCTCGAACCGAAGACGCCCTTCCTCCACGAACATGTTCTTGAAGAGATAGTCGAGCCCGATGCCTTCGTTGGCGCCGGTGGTGATGAACAGGTCGTAGTCGCCGTCGTTGTCGTAGTCGGCGGTGGAAGCGCCCCAGGCAAGGGCGTCTTTGAGCAGGATCTGCGTGACGAGGAACTGCGTGCGCCCGGCCCGCTGCACGTTGCGCAGGATGAAGGACTCGTCGCCCGGATTGCCGACGAAGAAGTCGATGCGCCCGTCGAGGTCGAAGTCGGCGGCGACGAGGGCGCGGCCGCGTGCGAAGTGCCCGCCGAAGTCACCCTGGAAGCGGCTCTCGACGGCAATGTCCTGCACCTGAACCTGGGCCCGGGCGGCTTCGGGCGCGGCCCATACACCGATCCACCCGAACAGGAACCACAGGGAGGCGGGAAAGAAGCGCGTGGAGCGAGAGAAAAGACCGGAAGGCATGGGTAGAGGGCTCATGATCGAATACGCGACAGGGGCACAAGCTTCATGCCCGGTTCTTTAGTGGCCCGGCGTCCCCGTCATTTAGAACGGCACATCTTTGAGCGGGCAACGCCGGCGGCGAAGGGGGAAGGGTCACATATCTTGCGTAAATAGCGATTTTAACGGAAAATAACAAGATGCGCGAAGGGTCATCCTTTCTTAACCCTTTCTTTCTCAGGCCCGAAATCGCCGCTTGCCGCCCGCTCATTTCTTGATTTGAGCCGCCAACCGGGCCATGCTGTCACGGAGCTCGGCCGCGCGCTCGAACTCCAGGTTTTCGGCGGCTTCGCGCATTTCGCGTTCGAGCTGCGCAAGGAGGTCCCGCTTCTGATCGTCGCTCAGGTATTTGGCGACGGGGTCGGCGATGACGGCGTGTGCGTCCGGCCCGGCGTAATAATGCGCGCCGGGGCCGTCGGCTTCGTCGTATTTTTCTTCGGCGATGACGGTGCCCCGGAGGATCTGCTCGCGGCTTTTGTAGACGGTCTTCGGCGTGATGCCGTGCGCCTCGTTGTAGGCGAGCTGGAGGGCGCGCCGGCGGTTCGTCTCGTCCATCATGCGCTGCATCGAGCCGGTGACGGTGTCGCCGTAGAGGATGATCTTCGCCTCGGCGTTGCGGGCGGCGCGCCCGGCCGTCTGGATGAGCGAGCGGTCGCTGCGCAGGAAGCCCTCCTTGTCGGCGTCGAGGATGGCCACGAGCGCCACCTCGGGCAGGTCGAGCCCCTCGCGCAGGAGGTTGACGCCGATGAGCACGTCGAAGTCGCCCAGGCGCAGGTTGCGGAGGATCTCCACCCGCTGGAGCGCGTCGATGTCGGAATGGAGATAGCGCACCCGGACGCCGAACGAGTCGAGGTAGTCGGTCAGGTCCTCGGCCATGCGTTTGGTGAGCGTGGTCACGAGCACGCGCGCGCCCCGCTCGACGACCTCCCGGATCTCGTCGAGGAGGTCGTCGATCTGGTTTTCGGTGGGACGCACCTCCACCTCGGGGTCGGGGATGCCGGTGGGGCGGATCACCTGCTCGACGAAGACGCCGCCGCTCTTTTCGAGCTCGTAGTCGCCGGGGGTGGCGCTGACGAAGATGACGCGGTGGTGCGCCGCCTCGAATTCCTCGAACGTCATCGGGCGGTTGTCGAGGGCCGAGGGAAGACGGAAGCCGTGCTCGACGAGCGTCAGCTTGCGGGCGCGGTCGCCGTTGTACATGGCGCGCACCTGCGGGATCGTCACGTGGCTCTCATCGACGACGAGCAGGAAGTCGTCGGGGAAATAGTCGAACAGGCAATAGGGCCGTTCGCCGGGTTTGCGTCCGGAGAGGTGGCGCGAATAGTTTTCGATGCCGGCGCAATAGCCCACCTCTTTCATCATCTCGAGGTCGAAGAGCGTCCGTTGCTCCAGCCGTTGCGCCTCCACCACCCGCCCCTCGTTGCGAAGCACGGCCAGCCGCCAGCGAAGCTCCTCCTCGATGGAGGCGACGGCCCGCTCCATCCGGTCCGGCGGCGTGACGAAGATTTTGGCCGGGTAGATCGTGAGCATGTCCTCCTCGCGGAGGGTCTGTCCGCTGACCGGATCGAAAACGCTGATCTTCTCCACCTCGTCGCCCCAGAACGCGATGCGATAGGCGAGGTCCTCCAGGTATGCCGGGAAGACGTCCACCACGTCGCCGCGCACGCGGAAGGCGCCGGGCTCGAAGGCGAGGTCGTTGCGGTTGTAATAGATCTGCACGAGGCCGCGAAGCAGCTCGTTGCGGACGATCTCCTGCCCCTGCCGGACCTGCACGATCTGCGAGCGGTATTCTTCGGGCGAGCCGAGGCCGTAGATGCACGAGACCGAGGCGACCACGATCACGTCGGGCCGCCCGGAGATGAGCGAACTCGTGGCCCGCAGCCGCAGCCGGTCGATCCGGTCGTTGATGGCCATGTCCTTCTCGATGTACGTGTCGGAGTGGACGATGTAGGCCTCGGGCTGGTAATAGTCGTAGTACGAGATGAAGAACTCGACGGCGTTGTCGGGGAAGAACTGGGTGAACTCGGCATAGAGCTGGGCGGCGAGCGTCTTGTTGTGGCTCATCACCAGCGTGGGGCGGTTCAGGTTCTGGATGACGTGGCTGATGGAGAAGGTCTTTCCCGTGCCCGTCGCGCCGAGGAGCGTCTGGTATTTATCGCCGCGGCGCAGGCCCTCGGTGAGCTCCGCGATGGCGCGCGGCTGATCGCCCGTGGGCTCGAAGTCGGAGACGATCCTGAAACGGTGGTCGGTGTCGGAAAGAGGCATGGCGATGGGGCTGGTGGACGTAGGGAGCCTTGAACCCGCCAGGTTAGGCGCAGGTTGCGTCACCCCCGTGTCATACCGCCATCCGGGTCCGGGATCCACGACGGGCGCGGCAAACACAGCGGCTTCCTCGCCCGTCCGCGTCTTCACGGTGGAAACCGAGCGCATTCCCGCGTCGGCCTCGTATATTGGGAGGCCCGCATCCGAAGCCCCGGCTTTTCCGT
>JALSSK010000380.1 GCA_026984335.1 Rhodothermales bacterium | reverse complement strand
CAACCACAGGTGACCCATCACCAGATTTCCATAACGAAGATCGAAGCGGGCCGTCTCATGTTGCGGCGTCAGAATGTGCTCGTGCCCTTCCTGACGCAGCAGTTTCTTCCAGAAAGATGCCATCATGGGGGTGTACCCGTTGGGTTTACAATGGCGCCGTCCATGCCAGATTTTCCAGTAATGATCTCCTTTCGCTGTTCACTGAAGAGATCCCGAAACTCGGTCTTGAACAATGCCGCACCATCGTTTATCAGTCAGGCCGGTAAAGATCCATCAGGACTGTATGATAGGATGACTGATTCTCGCACAACCGCTCGATAAGCTGGAAGTGATTTCACCGACGGACGCGCCTCGCCGCCGGCTGCCGCGTTTCATCCGAAGCCGGTGAGCCCCCAGGTCACCATCACGGCGCCCAGACCAACGGCCAGCGCGGTCGCGATTCCCACGCCCCGCGATCGGATCCAGCCGCTCAGGCCCAGGCTGAGCAACAGCGCATAAAGCCCCAGGATGAACCCCGCGCCGCTGACCGTCCGCGCATGACCGATGGAAGCGCCGGAGGCCACCCGCTCGGGCACGTTCGGCTGAAGCACGACCGCAAGCATCACCGAAGCAATGACCGCGACGATGAAGAGCGTAGCGGCAAAGGCTGTCGCGCCGATGGCCCAGCCCGCGATCTTTTTCGGGGAATCCACCATGAGCAGCGTCGCGAGGAACGTTGCCGCAAAACCGCCCGGAAAAGCGCTCAAAAAGGCGATTTGACGTGCAATTTCGGCGAGGTAGTCGAGCGGAAGCGTCTCCATGAAAAGGGCTCGGGAAGGCGGTTCGAAGCGGGGCGGGGCGCGACGGATGCGCGCGGATATGGTAGGGCGGCGCTCCCGATAAAATCAAGACGCACGGGATCGGACAGGATGTTGCGAGCATCCCCCTCGCTTATCGCCGTTTCCTCCCGGCCTTCGCTTTCGGCCAGTACGGAAACTCCTCTTCGTACACTTCGAGGTCGAGTTCCATGACGCGCGCTTGCAGGCGCTCCTGTGCATCGGCAACGGCTTTGTTGTATACGCTCGGTCCGATTTCTTTGAGGAAGAAGTCGAGAAGTCCCCCGGCGGCAATGTTGCCGATCGGTTCCTCCATGTGCGCCTGAAAATACTTTGTGAGGGAAGCGAGGGCTGCTTCGCGTTGCTCGGGGTTCAGTTCGATGGCCATCGATGCGTCACAGAAAAGGGATGAAAGAGGAGGTTCGCACAAGCGACGATTCGGGCGAGGGGCGAGGGGCGAGGGGCGCCGCTCATTCTTCCCGCAGCGCCCGCGCCGGATCCGCCCGCGCCATGCGCCACGACGGGTACAGCCCGGCAAGCACCGCCGCGACGAGGCCGACGGCGAGGGCCTGAAGAAAAATCTCCGGCGCGGCATTGAGTTGAAGCGTCCATCCGAAGGAGCGTTTGTTGATCACGTAGATGAGGACGAGGGCGAGCGTGAAGCCGAGCGGAAGCGAGAGCGCCCCGGCGACGAAGCCCATCAGCCCGGTCTGCATCGTCACGAGGCGGCGGAGCCGGCGGGGCGTCAGGCCGTTGGCGCGGAGCACGGCGAACTCGCGCGCGCGTTCGAGCTGAAGCGCCATCAGCGCGCTGACCACGCCGACGAACGCTACGATCACGGCCAGCAGCCGCAGCACGATGGTGATGGTGAAGGTGCGGTCGAAGACCTCGAGGGACGCCTCGCGGAGCGCGCGGTTCGAGCGGATGAAGACGTCCTGCATCCCCGCCGTGCGGGCGCGGAGCCGGTCCATCAGCGCTTCGAGGTCCTGCCCCGGTTCGGCGAAGAGCGCCACCCCGGAGAGCGCCCGGTCGTCATAATACCGCTCGAAGGTGGCGCGGCTCATCATCACCACGCCCCGGTCCGAGGCATAGTCGTAATACACGCCGCGGACGACGAAGGGCTGCTCCCCGTGGTCGGTTTGAAGCCGGAGTGTGTCTCCGACGCCGACGCCGTGGCGATAGGCATACGGTTCGGAGACGAGCACCGTCACGCCGTCTTCGAAGGCGGGC
>JALSSK010000379.1 GCA_026984335.1 Rhodothermales bacterium | reverse complement strand
ATGAGGAAGAAGCTTGAAGCCACCGCGCCGCCTTGAGGGCGTGGTAGGTGATGATGAGGTCCGCTCCGGCGCGTTTGATCGAGGTGAGGACCTCTTCGACCACGCGCCGCTCGTCAAGCCAACCCTGCGCGGCGGCGGCTTTGACCATCGCATATTCCCCGCTCACGTTGTACGCGGCGAGGGGAAGTTCGGGGAAAGCGTCGCGGAGCCTTCGGATGACGTCGAGATAGGCGAGGGCAGGCTTGACCATGAGGAAATCCGCGCCCTCGGCTACGTCGAGCGCCGCTTCCCGGAGCGCCTCACGCGCATTGCCGGGATCCATCTGATGCGACTTCCGGTCGCCCGACTTCGGCGCGCCGTCCGCCGCATCACGGAAGGGGCCATAGAACGACGACGCGTATTTCACGCTGTACGACAGGATCGGCGTATGGGTGAAGCCTTCGGCATCGAGCGCGGCGCGGATGCTCGAGACCATGCCGTCCATCATCCCGCTCGGCGCGACGACGTCGGCGCCCGCTTCGGCATGCGACACGGCTACGCGGCCGAGCACGTCGAGCGTCTCGTCGTTGAGGATGAAGCCTTCCGGCAGGCGCGGCTCGGGGAGACCGTTGCCGTCGGGCTCGTTGAGGAGGCCGCAGTGCCCGTGATCCGTGTATTCACACAGGCACACGTCGGTGATGACGGTCAACTCCGGGAGCCGGGCCTTGATCGCGCGCGCGGCCTGTTGTACGATTCCGTCTCCGGCGAAATTCTCCATGCCGACGGGGTCTTTCGCGGCGGGGATGCCGAAGAGGAGCACGGCGGGAATGCCGAGCGTCGCCGCACGTTCGGCCTCGCCCACGGCCCGGTCCACCGAGTGTCGGGAGATGCCGGGCATCGACGGGATGGGGTGCGAGACGCCCGCGCCGTGGGCGACGAAGAGCGGGTATACGAGGTCGTCCACGGTCCATACGGTCTCGCGGGTCATCCGTCGGAGCGAGGCCGATTGCCGGAGCCGTCGCGGGCGCGCCGCCGGAAAGGGAGGGGCGGTCGCTCTCGTCGAGGATTCCCGGGTCGGGTGGATGGCAAGGTCAGCTTTCATTCGTGGGAAAGAGGGGGACAGTGCGTCCGATTCGTGAAACGGAGCCGGCGTGGGCAAAGTGTTCGATCAGTGCGGCGATGAGGCCCTCGGTGGTGTGTGTGTCGGGCACGAGGCCGGGGTCGAGGCCGAGTTCGTCCGCTGCTGCGGCCGTCACCGGACCGATGCACGCCACGAGGGTTGTCCCGGAGAGGGTGCGGGCGCGATCGCCGAGGAGGGCGACGAAGGCCCGCGCGCTCGACGGGCTCGCAAAGGTGACGACGTCCACCCCGGCGTCGAGGGCGGCCCGTTCCGAGGGCGTGGGTTGGGCCGGGAGCGTGCGATAGACGGCCACGGCGTCCACGCGAGCGCCGGCGTCGGTCAGGGTGCGCGCGAGCGTCGTTCGGGCGATCTCGGCCTGAGGGAGAAGGACGGCTCGCCCCGAAACGTCGCCGAGGCCTTCCGCCAGACGCTCGGCCGTAAAGGCGTCGGGCACGAAGCTCGCCCGGAGGCCGCGCCGCCTGAGGGCCTGCGCCGTGGCCGGTCCCACGGCGGCGATGTCGAGATGCTCCGGCACGTGCGCGCCGAGGGCCTCGACCCTTTCCATGAAGAACCGCACCCCGTTTGCGCTCGTGAAGAGGAGAAGGTCGTACGCATCGAGCCGCGCAAGAGCGGCGTCGAGCGGGGCGGCGTCGGGCATCGGAGCGAACCGGAGGGTGGGAAAGCACACCGGCGTCGCGCCTTCGGCTTCGAGGCGTGCGGCGAACGGGCGGGCCTGTGCGCGCGCGCGCGTCACGAGGATGCGTTTTTCACGGAGCGGCTCATCCATCGGCGAGCACCTCCAGGGCTCCTTCGCGCCGGGCCTCCTCGGCGAGGCGTTCCCCGAGGGCGTGCGGGTCGGTGTCCGCTCCCCGTACGCGGATTGCGGATCGGCCGTCGGGGGAAGAGACGAGCGCGGTCATACGGATCAAGCCGTTGTTCTCGGTTTC
>JALSSK010000378.1 GCA_026984335.1 Rhodothermales bacterium | reverse complement strand
TGGAGAGGTGTATTTCGCCGTGCGCGATGAGGGGCCGGGCCTGACCGACGAGGACAAACGAAAACTCTTCGGCAAGTTTCAGAAACTGTCCGCACAGCCCACCGCAGGCGAGTCCTCGACCGGTCTCGGGTTGTCCATCGTCAAACAGGTCGTGGAGATGCACGAGGGGCGGGTCTGGGCCGAGAGCGAGCCGGGCCGGGGCAGCACCTTCTCGCTTGCCTTCCCTGCGTTTCCGGGGACCCTGCGCGAGGATCACCCCCCGCATCCGCAGCCGCGAACGGATGCGCCTTCGCCGGATCGCCGCCCTGCCTGATCCTGCGCTTCCCGTCGCATGGCCCGCTTCCCGTAGCGCCGTGCGATCGCGGAGACGGTTGTCGGCTTGTTTGCGGGCCTGGGCGGGATGCAAAAAAAACCGAGAGACGTGTGTGCGTCTCTCGGCTCGTGCGAAGGCAGTCTGCGTTTCCGCCGTCGATGCGTCGGGTCAGGCGGCGAGAGAGGCCCGCGACAGCGCCGCGTCGATGGCTTCGTGCAGTTCCGCCTTCGTGAAGGGCTTGCTGATGTAGTGCGTAAAGCCTTCTTCGAGAAGTCGTTTTTGGTCGCTGGGCATGGCATAGGCCGTGAACGCAAGGGCCGGCGTCCGGCTGAGGGCGGGCTGCTTGCGGAGTTCGTGCAAAAGATCCACCCCGTTGTGTCCGCGTCCCAGGTTGATGTCGAGCATCAGCAGGTCGAAGCTTCGATTTTCTGCGATGGAAAGCGCCTCGTCCGGGTTCGTCGCCATTTGGACGTCAAACGTATCCTTGAGCCAGTACGAGACGAGTTGCCGCGTGTGGTCGTTGTCCTCGACGGTTAATATGCAGGGTCTGTGGGTATGCTTCATGGTGAAACGGCATTTGAACAATTAAAAGAAGCGAAGACAAAAAAACTTTCAACAGGGCGTGCAGGAGTTTTCCACACGTGCGGCAAGGCAGCCGGGGGCGGTGGGAAACAGATGATGGCTTCCCCGTCGCTTTTCGGGCCACACCCTTTGACGAAAGGACATGCCATACAGAAACAAGTATCGTCAATCAGGAAAAAAGCTTAAGATCTGTCGCGTGAGAATATGAACGGGAAAAGGGCAAAACCGACGGAAACGGCGGCAGAACAGGGCTGAAGACGGCCGGATCGATCCGGGACTTCCGCGAACGCCACGCTCGGGAAGGGGAGCGGTCGCGGCGTCGTTTGCGCGCGTTCACGGTTGTGGAAATGGGCGGGGGGGCGGCATTGACGGCGGGTCATCGGGCGCCGGCGCGCGCCGAGAGACGATCCCAATGGCGCCTTCCGGCGATAGATGAGCGGACACAAAGGAAAAGGGCGGCTCGTGAGAGCCGCCCTTCCAGGGTGCTAAGGATTGGGCCATATCACCCGTGAGTCGAAACCCCCTGCTCCTACGCGCGCAGGGTATGGCTAACAATACCGTTTTAGGGCCATATCCCGTAAGGGGGAGCCTCCCCAATTCCGTGTGGGGAAATTCCCCGAAGGTTTACGGGTGAAGGCGCCTCCGCTTTTTCCGGGGGCTTGCCCCTGGTCAGAGAAGCATGCGATACGCCAGCGCCGCGAGGGTAGCGCCGGCGAGAGGGCCGAGGACGGGGATCCATGCGTAGTCCCAGTCGCTGTCGCGCTTGCCGGGGATGGGAAGGAGGAAGTGCATGAAACGCGGGCTGAGGTCCCGGGCGGGGTTGATGGCATAGCCGGTGGTTCCGCCGAGCGAGAGGCCGATGGCGAGCACGACGAAGCCCACGGGCAACGCGTCGAGCGCGCCGAGGCCGACCTCCGGCGTGGCAAGGTAGAGCACGGCGAAGACGAGCACGAACGTGCCGATGAGTTCGGAGGCGAAGTTGGCGGAGGCGTTCCGAATGGCCGGACCGGTGCAGAACACCGCGAGTTTGGCATCGGCGTCGTCGGTGACGGGGAAGTGGGGACGATAGTGCAGCCACACGAGCGCTGCTCCGAGCGCCGCGCCGATGAACTGCGCCAGCAAATAGGCGGGCACGTCGGCCCACGGGAACTTGCCGGCCACGGCCAGCCCCACCGTCACCGCCGGGTTGATGTGCGCTCCGCTGAACGGCCCCACCATGAAGACGCTCACGAAGACGGCCATTCCCCAGCCCATCGTGATGACGATCCAGCCGGACGACGCGCCCTTGGTTTGTTTGAGCACCACGTTGGCGACGACGCCGTTCCCGAGGAGCAGAAGCATGGCCGTGCCGATGATTTCTCCGACGAAAGGGGGCATGGGGTCCGGGTGAGATTGCGGGTTGGTGAGGTCTTTTCGGAAAGCAATGCGGCAGGCTTACGCCCAGCCTCTGGCGCGTTCGAGCGCTTTGAACCACCCGGCGCGGAGGCGGCGCACCTCGTCTTCCGGCATCGAGGGAAGGAAGCGGCGGTCCTCCACCCACTGCCCGGCGAGGTCTTCGAGCCCGTCCCAGAAGCCGACGGCAAGGCCGGCGAGGTAGGCCGCCCCGAGCGCCGTCGTCTCGAGGATCTTCGGCCGCACGACGGGCACCCGGAGCAGGTCGGCCTGAAACTGAAGGAGGAGGTCGTTCTTCGAGGCCCCGCCGTCGACGCGGAGTTCGGCCAGCCGGATGCCGGCGTCGGCCTCCATGGCTTCGAGGACGTCGGCCACCTGAAAGGCGATGCTTTCGAGGGCGGCGCGGGCCAGGTGGGCCGCCGTGGCCCCGCGCGTCAGGCCGAGGATCGCGCCGCGCGCGTACGGGTCCCAGTGCGGCGCTCCGAGGCCGGCGAAGGCGGGCACGAGGTAGACGCCGCCGTTGTCCGGCACGCTCGCCGCAAGCGCCTCCACCTCCGGGGCCGAGTCGATGATCCCGAGACCGTCGCGCAGCCATTGCACCACCGCCCCGGCGATGAAGATGCTGCCTTCGAGCGCGTACTCGGCGCGCCCCTCGCGTTCCCACGCCACCGTCGTCAACAGGTTGTTCTTCGAAGGGACCGCTTCCGTCCCGGTGTTCATGAGCATGAAACAGCCCGTCCCGTACGTGTTCTTGACCATGCCGGGCTTCGTGCACAGTTGCCCGAAGAGCGCCGCCTGCTGGTCCCCCGCGATGCCGGCGATGGGGATCGGAGCGTCGAAGAGGCCCGTCGCGGTCGCGCCGTAGACCTCGCTCGACGAGCGCACGTCGGGGAGGAGGCTCCGGGGCACGTCGAGGATGCCGAGCAGTTCGTCGTCCCAGTCGCCCGTGTGGATGTTGAAAAGCAGCGTGCGCGAGGCGTTCGAAGGATCGGTGACGTGGACGCGGCCGCCGGTCAGGTTCCACACGAGCCACGCGTCGATGGTGCCGAAGGCGAGCGTGCCCATTGCCGCCTTCGCCCGGGCGCCCTCCACGTGATCGAGCAGCCAGCGCACCTTCGTGCCGGAGAAGTACGGGTCGAGCACGAGGCCGGTGCGCTCCCGGAAAAGCGCCTCGTGCCCGTCGGCCTTGAGCGCCCCGCAAAAGTCGGACGTGCGGCGGTCCTGCCACACGATGGCGTGGTGGATGGGCCGGCCGGTCTCGCGGTCCCACACGACGGTCGTCTCGCGCTGGTTGGTGATGCCGATGGCGGCGACGTCGTCGGCGGCCGCCCCGGCCGTTTCGAGCGCCTCACGGGCCACGGCGAGCTGCGTGGCCCATATCTCCTCGGCGTCGTGCTCCACCCACCCGGGCCGGGGGAAGAGCTGCTCGAACTCCCGCTGGGCCACGGCGCGGATCTGGCCGTGGTGATCGAAGACGATGGCGCGGGAACTGGTCGTTCCCTGGTCGAGGGCAAGGACGAAAGGCATGGGCTTCGGAAAAGAAAGAGGGGTGGGAAACGGGCGCTCCCCCAAATGGGTGCTCCCAAGAAAAGGAATCCCCGCGTAAAAATCTTGCGCCCTCCCGGATTGGCTCCGGAAGAGAAAAGGCCTCGACAGCCGCGAAACCCACGGCCCGATCAGGGGTGGAAGGCTGGCATATTGCGCCGGGAAAACACTCCTGCGCACTACGAAACACGCACGCCTCGGATATTGCGCCATGCCCCGAACGCTTATTGCCATGCTGGTCGTCATGCTCGCGCTGGTCGTCGGAGCGCTCTGGCTCGGCCCGGGCGGGGAAGCGCCGGTGCGGGCCACGGTGTCGGTGGCCGAGGCGATGGCGAGCGACACCGTAGGGTATGCGCGGGCCGTCGCCGTCCGTCCGTTCCATTTTCCCGAGGACCACGGGCCGCATCCGGACTTCAAGAACGAATGGTGGTATTTCACGGGCAACCTTGCCACGGAGACGGACCGCCGGTTCGGGTATGAGCTGACGATCTTCCGCTTCGCCCTCGCGCCGCCGCAGGCCGCCGCGCCGCGCGCCTCGGCCTGGGGCACGCGGCAGCTCTACATGGCCCACTTCGCCCTCACCGACGTCGCAGGCGGGCGCTTCCTCCCGTTCGAGCGCTTCAGCCGGGGGGCGGCGGGGCTGGCCGGCGCGCGCGCCGAGCCGTTCCGCGTCCGGCTCGAAGACTGGACCCTCGAAGCCGCCCCGGACGGGCTGCCCGCCATGCGCCTCCACGCCTCCGACGACGGCGCGGCCATCGACCTGACGGTGCGGCCCCTCAAGCCGATCGTCCTCCAGGGCGACCGGGGGCTCGACCGGAAAAGCGACCGGCCCGGAAACGCCTCGTACTATTATTCGATGACGCGCCTCGAAACCGAAGGCACGGTCGTCGTCGACGGCGAGGCGTTCGCGGTCCGTGGGCTGAGCTGGATGGACCGCGAGTGGAGCACGAGCGCCCTCGGCGAAGAGCAGGTGGGCTGGGACTGGTTTGCGCTCCAGCTCGACGACGGGCGCGACCTCATGTATTACCGGCTCCGCACCCGCGACGGCCAGGCCGGCCCGCACAGCGACGGCGTCCTCGTGGGCGCGGAAGGGGCCGTGCGCAAGCTCCCGCGTGAGGCCGTCGCGCTCGACGTGCGCGGCCACTGGCGCAGCCCTCGCGGCGACGCCGTCTATCCCGCGCGCTGGCGGCTCCGCGTCCCCTCCGAACGCCTCGACCTCGACCTGACGCCGCTCCTCGACGATCAGGAGATCGACGGGGCGGTGCGGTACTGGGAAGGCGCCGTCCGCGTCGCCGGCACGGCGGACGGGCGGCCCGTCTCGGGCTATGGCTATGTGGAACTGACCGGATACGACGCCGCCGGCGCGACGCCCCTCTCCCGATGAACCTCGATCCCATGACGGCTTCCGAACGTCCCGCGCTCAACCTTCCGCCCGTCGATTTTCGCATCCGGATGCTCGACGGGAAGGAGATGATCTTCGATCCGGTCCGGGGGAAGTACGTGCGCTTGACGCCCGAGGAATGGGTGCGGCAACATTTCGTGCACTATCTCATCCACGACCGGGGCGCGCCGCGCGGGCTCGTCGCCGTCGAGCCGGTATTTCCGTACGAGGGGATGCCGCGCCGCGCCGACGTGATCGTGCACGACCGCACGGGGACGCCGCTCCTCATGGTCGAATGCAAAGCGCCCGGCGTGGCGATCGGGCAGGCCGTCTTCGATCAGGTGGGACGGTACAATACCGTCGTGCGGGCGAAGTATCTCGTCGTCACGAACGGCCTCACACATTATTGCTGGGTGACGGACCGGGCGCGCGGCACGCACCGCTTCCTCGACGCGATCCCGCCGTACGAGGCGCTCTGAGCGCGCGGCGACAGAGTTCACGAAGCTTTCGCTGTATTCCTCATGAGCGTGCGGCATATTTTGCCGGACCCTTCCTTTTTGAAAGACGCTGCGCTCCCCGGCATCCGGTCCGCGCCCGTCGATCCCTCATGAGCTTTCCCGAATGATCATGGAAAACACCGCATTTCATCTTGAGCGCGAGATCGCCGTCGCCGCCGTGCGCGAGGCGGCGGCGCTGTGCCGGGCCGTGCAGGCCGGCATCTCTCCCGACGTGATCCGGAAAAAGGACCGCAGCCCCGTCACGGTGGCGGATTTCGGGAGCCAGGCGCTCGTGTGCCGGATGCTGGCCGAGGCCTTTCCGGAGGATCCCGTCATCGGCGAGGAGAACGCGGACGCGCTGCGCACGCCGGAGAATGCGGCCACGCTCGAGAAGGTGGTCGGGTACGTGCGGGCGGCGCATCCGGAGGCCGACGCATCGTCGGTCGCCGCGTGGATCGATCACGGCGGCACGAAAGACTACAGCAACCGTTTCTGGACGCTCGATCCCATCGACGGCACGAAGGGCTTTTTACGCGGGGAGCAGTATGCCATCGCGCTGGCGCTGATCGTCGGCGGGGAGGTGACGGTGGCGGCTATGGCATGCCCGAACCTGCCCGTCGATGCGGGCGCGGACGAGAAGGGCGTGGTCTTCGCCGCCATCCGGGGGCAGGGCGTCGTGCGCGTCCCCCTCGACGGCGACGGGGCGGGCGCTCCGGTGCACGTGAGCGCGCTCGCCGACGTCTCGAAGGCCCGGTTCTGCGAGTCCGTCGAGTCCGGCCACAGTTCCCACGGCGACGCGGCGCGCGTGGCCGAGTACCTCGGCATCACCGCCGAGCCGGTGCGGCTCGACAGCCAGGCGAAGTACGCCGTCGTGGCGCGCGGCGAGGCGGACATCTACATGCGCCTGCCCACCCGGCCGGGCTACGTGGAGAAGATCTGGGACCACGCGGCGGGCATGCTCGTGGTGATGGAGGCCGGCGGCAAGGCAAGCGACATCTACGGACGCCCGCTCGAGTTCAACCACGGCTATCGGCTGGAAAACAACCGGGGCGTCATCGTCTCGAACGGTCTGCTTCACGACGAGCTCATTGCCGCGCTCAAGGCGCTCGGCGTGGCGGCGTGAGGGGCGCGCCCGGTTCGGCTCACGGGGCGGGCAGGGGCTCCGGGGTCTCCGCCACAAAGAAGCCTTCGCGACGGAGCGCGTGGGCGAGGCGGCGCGTGTGCGCCGGGTCGACGCGGAGGATGAGCCGTGAACGGCGCTCGTCGACGGGATAGCTGAGCGCGGCGCGGAGCTCGAACGCCTGCTCGGCCGCCACCTGCGCCACGCGGGCGACGGGGACCGTCTCCGTGTCGAACGTGAGGGCGAGCCGGCCGCCGGGTGTGTCCGCGCCGGTCAGCCGCACGAGCGCGGCCAGCAGATCCGTCACCGTCACCATGCCGGCGAGCCGCCCGGCGTCGAGGACGGGCAGGCAGCCGATCTTGAAGCGATGCATCTCGCGGGCGGCTTCTTCCACGGGATCGCCCGGCGCGGCGGTGTGCGGCTCCCGCATCATCACGCCTTCGACGAGCGCGTCGTCGGAGAAAGGCGTCGGGTGGAGGGCGCTCGTGGCAAAGCGGAGGTCGCGGTCGCTCACGATGCCCGCAAGCCGCCCCGCCCGCGTCACGGGCAGGTGGCGGATGTCGTTTTCCCGCATGAGGCGGTAGGCCTCGGCGAGCGTCTGATCCGCCTCCACCGTGACCACCGGGCTGTGCATGACGTCTCGAACGATCATGGCGCTTCGGGGTTGTGCGGGCCGGGGGGAAGGACGCCTCCCGAGACCCGCGTTCGTGATCCGTACTCCCCGGTATGATCGGCCCGGCGACCGGCGTTCGTGGACGGAAAAGCCCGGCATTTTCCGTAAGCCGATGCCCTACATCGTGCGCGCGTCGGGGCATGGGACGCGGAGCGTTCCCGTGGGCGTTCCCGTGGGCGTTCCCGTGGGCTCGTCTCAGCGATTCCGCCGGGTAGGGGCGAGGCCGATCGGCTACTTCAGACGGGCCAGCTTCTCGAGTTCCTCGTCGCGTCCGGCCACGAGGAGCGTGTCCGAGTCCTTGAGGGGGGCATCCGGGTCGGGAGGGAGGTGCATCTGCCCCGTCAGCACGTCGTGGATGGCGACAATCGAGATGTTGTGCTTGCGGCGCAGGTCCAGATCGCGGAGGGTGCGGCCTTCCCAGGCATCCGGCACGGCCATTTCCTGCAGCCCGATGCCTTCCCCGAGGTCGATGTAGTTGATCAGGGACTTTTGCGCGAGGCGCGTGCCGAGGTTGAGGGCCGACTCGCGTTCGGGAAAGATCGTCTCCGTGACGCCGAGGCGCGCCGCCACCCGCGCGTGATCCCGAGAGATGACCTTGACGTAGATCTCCTTCACCCCGAGATCGCGCAGGGCGAGCGTGGCCAGCAGGCTGGCCGTGATGTCGTCGCCGGTGCTCACGATGCCGGCGTCGGCGTCTCGGGCGCCGAGCCGTTCGAGCGTTTCGACGTTGCGTCCGTCGCCGACGGCGGCGCGCGTCACGTGCGGGGCGATCCGGTCGACGGGCAACTCCCGCGTGTCGAGGGCGAGCACGTCGTGACCCTGCGCGTGGAGGGTTTCGGCAATGCTGGAGCCGAAGTTTCCGAGGCCGATGATGATGAAGCGCTTCATGCGTGTAGCGGGGTTTGAGGAGCGGGCTAACCGACGATCACGTCTTCGTAGGCAAAGCGGAAACCGCCGACGAGCTTCCGCCGGCTGGCCAGCGCGGCGGCGAATGTCAGCGGCCCGACGCGCCCGAGGAACATGAGGAAGATGAGCGTCCAGCGGCCCACGGGGGAGAGCGTGCCGGTCACGCCCATCGAGAGGCCGACGGTGTTGAAGGCGCTGAAGACCTCGAACGTGTGTTGGAGGAAGCTTCGGGGCAGTTGGGCCTGCAGGTTGCTTTCGATCTCCGAGGTGGTGAAGACGAAGATGCACAACGTCATGACGACGGCGGCCACCACGAACAGGCCGATGGCGCGCTGCGAGGTTTCCTGCGGGATCGAGCGCCCCCAGAAGCTCGGCGTTGCGTCGCCCCGCATCCGCGCCCAGGCCATGAGCAGGATCAGCGCCACGGTGGTCGTTTTGACGCCGCCCGCCGTCGAGCCGGGCGAGCCGCCGATGAACATGAAGATCGTCGTCAGGAAGTTCGTGCTGTCGGTGGCCAGCCCGTAGTCGATGCTGTTGAAGCCGGCGGTGCGGGGCGTCACGGAGGCGAAGAGGCCGTTGATCAGCTTGGCCCAGACGGGCATGTGCCGGAAGGTGACGTCCCACTCGAACAGGGTGAAGAGCACCCACCCGACGACGAGGAGCACGCCCGTGGCCACGAGCACGATGCGCGAGTGCAGCGAGAGGCTGAAACGCGCCTCTTTCTGCCGGGCGCGCCGCCACAGGTACAGCTCTTCGAGCGTCAGAAAGCCGAGCCCGCCCACGACGATGAGCGCCATGATGACCGACAGCACGAGCGGCGACTGCTGAAAGCTCACCAGCGAGTGGGTGAACGTCGAGAAGCCGGCGTTGCAGAAGGCGCTGATCGCGTGGAAGAGCGCGGGCCACGCCGCCCCGGTCCAGCCCATGCGCGGGATCCACAGGACGTAGAGTAGCGCCGCGCCGACGGTCTCGATCGCAAAGGTGAAGACGAACACGTTGAAGACCAGACGGCGGCGGTCCACGTGCGGGGCCACGTCGGCCATGCCGGAGACGAGCACCTCGTGCCGCAACGAGAGCCGACGCCCGAAGGCGACGATGATGAGCGTCGAGAAGGTGATGATGCCGAGCCCGCCGAGTTGGATCAGCAAGAGGAGGAACGCCTGACCCGCCGGCGTGAAGTACGTGGCGGT
>JALSSK010000377.1 GCA_026984335.1 Rhodothermales bacterium | reverse complement strand
GAATAGACCCCCATCCCCCCTTCGGGGTACTTCCCCCTGTGAGGGGGAAGGGGTTGTGCGACACACAAAAGTCCTCCCCATGCGAAGGGGAGGGGTCGCGGAGCGACGGAGGGGTAGGCCGGGCGCTTAAGGGTTTACGTTCCATCCCATAGTGATCCGGGCGTATTGCGTGAGGGAGGCAACCATGCGTAATACGAAATACCCATCATGCGCACGCGTTTTCAATCCGATACCGAGGAAAGCTCATGTCCCGCGAAGCCTATATTTTCGATGCCATCCGCACGCCGCGCGGCAAGGGAAAGCCGAGCGGCGCCCTGTACGAAGTGCCGCCCATCGACCTCCTGAAGGGGCTCTTCGAGGCCATGCGCGCGCGCCACGACCTCGACACCTCTCGGGTGGACGACGTCATCCTCGGCTGCGTGACGCCCATCGGCGACCAGGGCGCCGACATCGCCCGGACGGCGGTGCTCTATGCCGGGTGGGACCTCGACGTGCCCGGCGTTCAGATCAACCGTTTCTGCGCCTCGGGGCTGGAGACGGTGAACGTGGCCGCGGAGAAGGTGCGTTCGGGATGGGAAGACCTCATCGTGGCGGGCGGCGTCGAGTCGATGTCGCGCGTGCCCATCGGGAGCGACGGCGGGGCGCTCATGGAGGATCCGCTCGTGCGCGAGAAGATCGGCTACGTGCCGCAGGGCATCAGCGCCGACCTCATCGCCACGCTCGAAGGCTTCTCGCGCGAGGACGTGGACGCCGTGGGCGTGCTTTCCCAACGCCGGGCCGCCGAGGCGACGCGGGAGCGACGCTTCGCCTCGCTCCTCCCGGTGACGAACCGGAAAGGCGAGACGGCGCTCGAGCACGACGAACTCATCCGCCCGAACACCACGATGGAGGGGCTCGCCGGGCTGAACCCCGCCTTCGAGCGCATCGGCGAGGCGGGCTTCGACGCCGTCGCGCTCCGGAAATACCCCGAGGCCGGGCGCATCCGGCACGTGCACACCGCCGGCAACTCGTCCGGCATCGTCGACGGGGCGGCGCTCGTGCTCGTGGGTTCGCGGGAGGCGGGCGAGGCGCTCGGCCTCACGCCCCGCGCGCGCGTCGTGGCGGCGGCGCTCGTGGGCGCGGAGCCGACGATCATGCTCACCGGCCCCGCGCCGGCCTCGAAGAAGGCGCTCCGAAGGGCCGGCATGACCCTCGCCGACGTCGACCTCATCGAGGTGAACGAGGCCTTCGCGTCGGTCGTGCTCCGCTTCATGCGCGAGATGGGCCTCGACGACTTCGACCGCGTCAACGTCAACGGCGGGGCCATCGCCATGGGCCATCCGCTCGGAGCCACGGGCGCGATGCTCCTCGGCACGGTCCTCGACGAACTCGAACGCCGCGACCTCGCCACGGGCCTCGTCACGCTGTGCGTCGGCGGCGGCATGGGCATTGCCACCCTCATCGAACGGGTGTGACGCCCCCTTCTCCTTCGAAAAAAGCCGGATCTTCTCGATGAAACAGCCGACCGACGCTCTCAATACCCTGCTCGAACGCGTGCGAGCTTTCGTGGAAGACGAACTGTATCCGCTCGAAGCCGAGGCGCGCGGAAAAGGGTTTTATGAACTCGAACCCCTCCTCGAAGAGAAGCGCGCCGCGGTGAAGGCGATGGGGCTGTGGACGCCGCAGCTTCCCGAGGCGTGGGGCGGGCCGGGGCTTTCGCTCGAAGGCTTCGGACGGGTGAGCGAGTGGCTCGGACGGAGTCCGTTCGGGCATTACGTCTTCAACTGTCAGGCCCCGGATGCGGGGAACATGGAGATCCTCATCGAGCACGGCACGCCCGAGCAGACGGAGCGCTTCCTCGGCCCGCTCGTGCGCGGCGAGGTCCGGAGCTGCTTCGCCATGACCGAGCCCGAGCACGCCGGCTCGAACCCCGTCGTGATGAGCACCACCGCCATGAAGGACGGGAGCGACTACGTGATCAACGGGCGCAAGTGGTTCACCACGGCGGCGGATGGGGCGGCGTTCACCATCGTGATGGCCGTGACAAACCCCGAGGCCGAGCGGCCGCACG
>JALSSK010000376.1 GCA_026984335.1 Rhodothermales bacterium | reverse complement strand
GCCGTTCTCGCCGGGCTGGCCTTCTCCCTCCTCGGCGACGTCTTCCTCATGCTCCCGAAGGACCGCTTCATTCCCGGCCTCGTCAGTTTCCTCATCGCGCACGTCTGGTACCTTGTCGCCTTCACCGCCGGGACGGGCTTCCACACCGCCGTCCTCCCTCTGATCCCCTATCTCGTGGGGGGCATTGCACTCATGATCGTCCTCTGGCCCCACCTCGGAAAGATGCGGGGACCGGTGCTCATCTACGCCGCCGTCATTGTCGCGATGGGGTGGCAGGCGACCGCACGGTGGGAGGGGCTCGGCGGCACGGGTCCGCTCCTCGCCGCCCTCGGCGCGACGCTCTTCATCCTCTCCGACGCCGCGCTCGCCCTCAACCGCTTCGCCCGTCCGTTCCCCGCCGCGCAGGCGCTCATCCTCGCGACGTACTATGTCGCCCAATGGCTGATCGCACGCTCGGTCTGATCGGGAGATTCCTCTGCACACGATTGGACAAAACAGCCTCCTTTCGGCTCGTTTCGACTTTTTTTCCGCTCGCCTGTAACCCTTCTCCGCCGGGATACGTCCCTTCTCCGGCGCGCTTGTAACCCTCTTCTCTCCCCTCCCGTAGACGGCGGCACGCTTCCCGATTCTCCACAATAAATCTCATCAGACATGCGCTCGCTCGCTCTTGTGCTCGGTCTGTCGCTTCTGACGGCCGCTTCGCTTTTCCAGACGGGCTGCAACGATGCCCACTCCGAGGACGCTTCGAAAGAGCTTGAAGAAACCCCCGCCATCCCCGTCGAGGCCGCTGCCGTCACCACCGGAGACATCTCTGCCTTTTTCGTCGGAACGGCTACGCTCGAGACCGAAGACGAAGCCGTCGTCGTCGCGAAGACGGGGGGCATCGTGAAGGAAGTGCTCGTGGAGGAAGGCGCATACGTGAAGGCGGGAGATCCCCTGGCTCGCCTCGACGACGAGCGCCTCGCGCTGGAGGCGGCACGCGCCGAGGCACGCCTCGAAAAAGCCCGGCGAGACTTTGAACGAAAAACAGAGCTTCACGAGAAAAAGCTGATCAGCACCGAAGAGTACGAAACCGTCAAATCCGAGTACGAAGCGCAACGGGCGGACTTCAACCTGACACGCCTCTCGCTCGAATACATGACCGTCCGTGCCCCCATCGGCGGCATCGTCTCCGAGCGGATGATCAAGACGGGCAATATGGTGCAGACGAATGCGCCGACGTTCCGCATCACCGACTTCGACCCGCTGCTTGCCGTCATGCACGTTCCCGAGCGGGAGATGTCGCGGCTACGCATCGGGCAGCGGGCGGAGGTGCTCGTGGATGCCCTTCCGGGGCACGTGTATGAGGGCCACATCAAGCGGATCAGCCCCGTAGTGGACCCGGCGACGGGCACGTTCAAGGTGACCATCGAAGTGCAGGATCGCACGAAAGCGCTCAAACCCGGCATGTTCGGACGCATCCGGATCGTGTACGACACCCACCGGGATGCCCTCCTCGTGCCCAGGGAAGCCGTCGTCACCGAGGACGACGCCGAAGCCGTCTTCGTCGTGCGCGACAGCATGACGTTCCGCCGCTCCGTCCACACCGGCTATGCCGACGCCGACCACGTCGAGATCCTCGAAGGGCTCGCCGCCGGCGACCTCGTCATCACGACCGGGCAAACCAACCTTCGCGACAGTTCAAAAGTCGAAGTCCTTCGATGAGGGCTCCGTTCGGTAGCCTCAGAGGGTCGCTGCGCTTGCGTCCTTGGAAGACGGTCCCTCAGACTCACCGCAAACATTGCAACCATGAATGAAAGGCGCGATGCGTATCCATGACGGCGAACACCAGTGAGCCCCTAGACGGCGAACACCAGTGAGCCCCTAGACGGCGAACACCAGTGAGCCCCTCCTCCCGACCGAACCCCGCTCATGAAGATCATCGACCTTTCCACGCGTCGCCGGGTCACCATCGCCATGTTCACGGTGGCGGTGCTGCTCTTCGGCTCGGTGTCGCTCTCGCGGCTGAACATCAACCTTCTGCCGGACCTCACCTACCCCACGCTCACGATCCGGACCGAGTATCCCGGCGCGGCGCCTGCCGAGATCGAGAACCTCGTCACCAAGCCCATCGAGGAGGCGCTCGGCGTCGTGAAGAACGTCAATGAGCTTCGGTCGATCTCGCGCGCGGGGCAGTCGGATGTGGTGCTCGAGTTCGCGTGGGGGGTGGACATGGACTTCGCGGGCCTCGACGTTCGTGAGAAGCTCGACGCCCTTCAACTTCCGCTCGAAACGCGTCGTCCCGTCATTCTCCGCTTCGATCCCTCGCTCGATCCGATCATGCGCTACGGACTCTTCGTCGAGGAGGAGAAGCCCGTCCTTGCCGGCGCTTCCGGGGCGCCGGTGGCCCCCGCGCGCCTGGACGAGGCGGTGGCTCCTTATGATGAGGAACGCCTCAAACAGCTCCGCCGGTTCGCAGACGAGCAGTTGAAGAAAGCCCTCGAATCCGCTCCCGGCGTCGCCGCCGTGAAGGTCAATGGAGGACTCGAAGACGAGGTGCAGGTGCTCGTCGACCAGCAGAAGCTCGCGCAACTCGGCATCCCGGTCGCGCGGGTGGTGGATGTGCTCCGCTCCGAGAACGTCAACCTTTCCGGAGGGCGGCTCGAAGAGGGCATCCGGCAGTTTCTCGTGCGCACGGTCAACCAGTTCGAGACCGTCGATGAGATAGGGGACGTGATCGTAGAGGCGCGGGAGGGACGGCCCGTGTACCTGCGCGACGTCGCCACGGTGCGTATGGGATACAAGGAGCGGAAGGCGGTCACGCGCATGAACGGCGCCGAAGCGGTGGAGGTGGCGATCTACAAGGAGGGCGACGCGAACACCGTGGCGGTGGCCCGCTCCGTCGAGGATCGGATGCGTCGCGTGGAAGCGCTCCTGCCCGAAGGCATGAAGCTCGAAAAAGTGTACGATCAGTCGCGCTTCATCACGAAGGCCGTGGACGAGGTGGTGCAGGCAGGGCTGATCGGCGGCCTGCTTGCCATCCTCGTGCTCTATCTCTTTCTTCGCAATTTCGCCACCACGCTCATCATCTCGCTCTCGATCCCGGTGTCGGTCATCGCCACATTCAACGTCATGTACGGCTATAACCTGACGCTCAACATCATGTCGCTCGGAGGGCTTGCGCTCGGCATCGGGCTTCTCGTGGACAATTCCATCGTCGTGCTCGAGAACATCGCGCGGCACCGGGAGATGGGCCAGAGCGGTCCGCTCGCCGCCCGCGAAGGCGCCAGTGAAGTGGGCAAAGCCGTCATCGCCTCGACGCTCACGACGGTGGCCGTCTTCTTCCCGCTCGTCTTCGTGCAGGGCATCGCCGGGCAGCTGTTCCGCGATCAGGCGCTGACGGTCACCTTCGCGCTGCTGGCTTCGCTCGTGGTGGCGCTCACGCTCATCCCGATGCTCGCCTCGCTCGGCGGAAAGACACGGACCCTCGAAGACGTTCCGCCGCCGCCGGAGCCCCGCACCCGTCTGGGTCGCGGCGTACGGGCCGGACGGATCTTCCTTTTCACGACCATCCCGGCAGGGATCGCGCGCGGGTTCGTGCTCGCCGTACGGGGCCTCGGCCGGCTTCTTCGGTGGGGGCTCGCGCCGTTCGTGTGGCTCTTCAACCGGGGATACGACGCCCTCGCCCGCCGGTATCCCCCCCTGATCGAGGGCGCGCTCCGGCACAAGGGGCTCGTCCTCGGCGCCGCCTTCTCCCTCTTCGCCGCCACGATGTTCCTCGTGCCCCGTCTCGGCGTGGAGCTGATACCGCAACTGGCGCAGGGAGAGTTCGACGTCGCCCTCCGTCTGCCCCCCGGCACCCCCATCGAGACGACCGACGCCGTGATGGCGCGTATCCAGCGCACCGCCGACGGCATGCCAGAGATCCGAACGTCTTTCGCAGTGGCCGGCTCCGGCAACCGCCTGAACGCCAACCCCGAAGAAGGTGGCGAGAACTGGGGAGCGCTTCACGTGGCCCTCCGGCCCGAAGCGGGTGAGACCGGGGAAAGTCGCGCCGTAGCCGCCCTCCGGGACGCGCTCGAACGGATGCCCGGCGTACAGTACAAGTTCAGCCGCCCGACCCTTTTCACCTTCAAGACCCCTATTGAGATCGAGGTGGCCGGCTTCGACCTCGACCGGCTCAAGCGCGTCTCGCAGGCCATCGCACAACGGCTCGGGCGGTCCGATCGCTTCGCCGACGTGAAGTCGAGCATGGAGGTGGGCCGTCCGGAAGTGCAGATCCGCTTCGACCGGGAGCGGGCCGCCGCCCTCGGCCTGGCCGTGCACGACGTCGCCGACCGCGTGGTGAACAAGGTGCGCGGCGAGGTGGCGACCCGCTATTCGTGGCACGACCGGAAGATCGACGTGCTCGTGCGGGCGCGGGAAGACGACCGCGCCTCCATCGAGGACCTGCGGAAGCTCATCGTCAACCCCGAGAGCGCGCGGCCCGTGCCGCTCGAAGCCGTGGCGGACATCGTCGTGGACGTGGGGCCGGGCGAGATCCGGCGCGTAGGGCAACAGCGCGTGGCGATCGTCTCGGCCAACCTTCGGCGCGGCGACCTCGGAGCGGCGGAGGCCGAGATCACCCGCATCCTCGACGGCATCGCCGTGCCGAACGGGCTCACCGTCCGCATGGGCGGGCAAAGCGAAGAGATGGCGATGAGCTTCCGGTCGCTCCTCTTCGCGCTCGCGCTCGCGGTCTTCCTCGTCTACCTCGTGATGGCCTCGCAGTTCGAGTCGCTCCTCCACCCGTTCGTCATCTTCTTCTCGATCCCACTGGCCCTCATCGGAGCCGTGCTCGCACTCTGGCTCACCGGCGCGGCGATCTCCGTGGTCGTCTTCATCGGGCTGATCCTCCTGGCGGGCATCGTGGTCAACAACGCCATCGTGCTCGTGGACCTGATCAACCAGCTTCGGGCTGAAGGACAGCCGAAAGCCGAAGCCATCGTCGAGGCCGGGCGGCTGCGGCTGCGCCCGATCCTCATGACCACGCTCACGACAACGCTCGGCCTGCTCCCGCTTGCCGTCGGCTTCGGCGAAGGCGCCGAGATCCGCGCGCCCATGGCCATTACCGTCATCGGCGGCCTCGTCGTCTCGACGATGCTCACGCTCGTCGTCATCCCCGTCATGTACGCCGCCCTCGACCGGAAGCCGGACGTCTCCATCTCCGACACATCACTCCGATGAACCTCTCCGAATCCTCCATGCGGCGGCCCGTCACGACGATGATGGCTTTTCTGAGCCTCATCGTCATCGGCGCCATTGCCACGCGGCTGATCCCGCTCGAGCTTTTCCCGGAGTTCGACGCGCCGTTCCTCACGGTCGACATCCCCTACCCCGGTTCGACGCCCGAAGAGGTGGAGCGGCAGATCACCCGGCCCGCCGAGGAGGTCATCGCCACGGTGAGCGGGATCAAGCGCATGCGCTCGGACTCGCGAGAGGACCGCGCGAGCATCCAGCTCGAGTTCAACTGGGGCGAAGAGACGGAGATCAAGGCCATCGAGGTCCGGGAGAAGCTCGAAGGCATCCGCGACCAGCTTCCGACCGACGTCGAGCGCATCTTCGTCGGGCAGTTTTCGTCTTCCGATCAGCCCATCCTCATCCTTCGCATCTCCTCGGAACGCGATCTTTCGGACGCATACGACCTCCTCAACCGCAAGCTCAAACGCCCCCTCGAACGGGTCGAAGGCGTCTCGAAGGTCGAGCTCTACGGCGTCAACAGGAAAGAGGTCGGCATCGAACTCATCGCCGACCGGGTGGCGGCGCATCACGTGGATCTGAACCGGCTCTCGGCCGCGCTTCAACGCGCGAACTTCTCCGTCACCGCCGGGCGGATCACCGACGGGGGGCGGCGCTTCGTGGTGCGGCCCATCGGCGCGTTGACGACCCTCGCGCAGATCGAGAACCTCATCGTCGGGCCGAACGGACTGCGCCTTGCCGACATCGCCCGTGTGACGTACGACGAGCCCCTCCTCGACCACGGACGCCACCTCGACC
Source organism: Rhodothermales bacterium (assembly GCA_026984335.1). Taxonomy (GTDB): domain Bacteria; phylum Bacteroidota; class Rhodothermia; order Rhodothermales; family ISCAR-4553; genus JALSSK01. The sequence goes on along the minus strand of JALSSK010000376.1, from coordinate 3,605 downwards.
GGGCGTATGCCGTCGGGATGAACATCTCGAAGGAAGGCGGCGCGAACACCGTCGCGGTCACGGACCGAATCATGAAGGTGCTCGATGAGGTCAGGGACGACCCGGAGATGGAGGGCATCACGCTGTATTTCATGGAGAGCAGCGCCGAGGGCATCGTCTCTTCCCTGCGCGACCTGCTCGAGTCCGGCGTCATCGGGGGGTTCTTCGCCCTCCTCGTCCTCTTCTTCTTTCTCCGTCGCTTCTCCACCACGTTGATCGTCACGCTCGCCGTGCCCGTCTCGATCCTCGTGACGGTCGGCTTCCTGTACTTCCTCGGGCTGACGCTCAACATCCTGAGCATGATGGGGCTGATGCTCGCCGTCGGGATGCTCGTCGACAACGCGGTGGTGGTGACCGAGAGCATCCATCGGCGCCGGCACGAACGCCCGGACGATCCGTGGGGGGCGACGCTCCGGGGCGTGCGCGAGGTGGCCCTCGCCGTGACGGCGGGCACGCTCACGACGGCCATCGTCTTTCTGCCGATGATCGTCAGCCCCGCCGATCAGGTGACGCTCTTCCTCAAGCACGTCGCCGTCGCCATCATCATCGCGCTCGTCACGTCCCTCGTCCTCTCGCTGACCGTCGTGCCGCTGCTCTCGGCCCGGCTCAAACCACCGCCCTCGAACGACCAACCGACGCTCATCGACCGGTTGACGGCGCGGTACGAGGCACTCCTCGACTGGCTGCTCCGTCACCGCAAAACCTCGGCGCTCCTCGTCGCGGCGACGCTGGCCAGCGTGATCATACCGGCCTCGATGGTCAAACAGGACTTCTTTCCGGAGGAGAACAACGACCGCGAGATCCGGCTCTTTTATCACATCAACGGGACGTATTCGCTCGAACGGGTGGAGGAGGCGGTGAACCGGGTGGAGGAGTACCTCTTCGCCCACAAGGAAGCGTTCGAGATCGCCTCGGTCTATACATATTTTGAGAGCGGCTTCGCGAGTTCGACGATCCTGCTTACGGAAGGCGACGACGCACACAAGGACGTGGCCGAGATCCAGGAGATGATGCGGGCCGGACTGCCGAAGCTCACCATCGCCGATCCGTCGTTCTCGTGGCAGCGTGCCGGAGGCGCCGAGTCGGTGCGGGTGACGCTCCACGGCGAGTCGAGCGAGCGGCTGGCCGAGCTCTCCCGACAGGTCGCCGACGTACTGACGCACGTGGATGGATTGACGGACGTCCGCTCCGAGGCCACACAGGGTGAGCAGGAGATCCACGTCGTCGTGGATCGGGAGCGCGCGCGGCAATACGGCTACTCCACGCAGCAGATCGCCCGAACCGTGGCGGCGGCCATGCGCGGGCAGAGCCTCCGGCGCTTCCGCACGCCCGACGGCGAGGTAGAGATGCGGCTCAAGTTTCAGGACATGGACCGCCGCACGCTCGACCATATCCGCAACCTGCCCCTTCAGACCGCCGGTCGGGATCCGATCAAGCTGGCCGCCCTCGCAGATCTGAACGTGCGGCGCTCGCCCCGCAACATCCACCGCGAGAACCGCGCCACCATGATCGGCGTCACCGCCAACCTCGACGGGATCACGCTTGGGGAAGCACAGCAACGGATCGAACAGGTGCTCGCGCGATACGAGTTTCCGACGGGGTATTCGTGGGGGTACGGGGAGCGTTTTCGCGAGGAAGAGGAGTCGCAGGCGATCATGCTCATGAACCTGCTGCTCGCGCTCGCGCTGATCTACCTCGTGATGGCGGCCCTCTTCGAGTCGCTCATCCATCCGGCGGCCATATGGACCTCGATCATCTTCGCCATTGTCGGGGTCTTCTGGTTCTTTCTCCTCACGGACACCGTCTTCTCGATCATGGCGTGGATCGGCATCCTGATCCTCGTGGGGGTGGTGGTGAACAACGGCATCGTGCTCATCGACCACATCAACCTGCTCCGCTCGGAAGGGTTGCCCCGGCACGAGGCCATCGTGCGCGCCGGGCGGGAGCGCATGCGCCCGATCCTGATGACGGCGGCCACGACGGTGCTCGGCCTCATCCCGCTCTGCATCGGGAACACGCAGATCGGTGGGGACGGCCCGCCGTACTACCCCATGGCCCGCGCCATCGTCGGAGGTCTGACGTTCTCGACGGTCGTCACGCTTCTCATCCTGCCGTCGATCTACGTCATGCTCGACGACGTGCGGATCTGGAGCCGGAAGCTCGCCCGCGCGGCAAGCCGATGACCCTCACGCCGCTACGGTCCGTATGATGCGGGATCAGTCTTCGTACTTGAAGGAAACCCGCACCCGCGCCCGATAGTTGAGCACTTTCCCGTCTTCGAGGTGCATGTCGAGTTTGACGATCTCGGCGATGCGGAGATTGCGAAGCGACTGGGCCGCCCGATCGACGGCGTTCTTCGCGGCTTTCTCCCACGATTCGGTGCTCGTCCCGACGAGTTCGATAATCTTGTATACGCTGTCTTCCATGACGCCCTCGATTGTGTGGATAAAATAGCGTTGGCCTGAGCATAATACGTCGCCCCGAAGGCTTTTGCCGGGCGCACCGTACTTTTATCGTAAGCACGATCCCCACACCCGCCTTTGAAGACCCTTCTCACGCATTCCCCCGAAGAAGCCGCGGCGTTCCTCCGGCGGGGCGAGGTCGTTGCATTCCCGACGGAGACGGTCTATGGCCTGGGCGCGGACGCTTTCGACGAGGAAGCGGTCCGGACGATCTTCGCGGCGAAGGGGCGGCCCGCCGACAACCCGCTCATCGTGCACCTGGCCGATCTCGGCCGGCTCGCGCGGGTGGCCGCGCGTGTCCCTCCGGCGGCGCGCCTCCTCATCGACGCTTTCTTCCCCGGCCCGCTCACGGTGATCCTGCCCCGCCGCGCGGACGTCCCGGCCCTTGTCTCGGGCGGGCTGCCGACGGTGGGCGTGCGGATGCCGCGTCATCCTGTGGCGCAGGCGTTCCTCGCGGCGTGCGGCGTCCCGGTGGCCGCCCCTTCGGCGAACCGCTCGGGACGACCGAGCCCGACGACGTGGGAGGCCGTCCGCGCCGACCTCGAAGGGCGCATCCCGTGCATCCTCGTCGGCGAGCGCACCGAAGCCGGTCTCGAATCGACGGTGGTCGATTGCACGGGCGAGACGCCGGTGGTGCTCCGGGCGGGCGTCGTCACGCTCGAAGCGCTTCGGGCGGTGCACCCCGCCACCCGCCTTGCCGAACCCGCCGCCGAGGCCCTCGCGCGGAGTCCGGGCGCGCGCTACCGGCACTATGCTCCCCGCGCCCGCGTCCGCCTCATCGACGCGCCCGGAGAAGCCGAACCCGGTCCGGACGCCGCGTACATCGGGCTCGCGCCGCCCCCCGCGCCGGAGGCCTTCGGGCTCGTCCGCGTCTGCGCAAGCGTCGAGGACTACGCCCACGCCCTCTTCGACTTTTTCCGCCGGTGCGATGCCGCCGGCCTCCGCACGATCCATTGCGAGCGCGTCCCGCCCGCCGGTCTCGGCCTCGCGCTCATGGACCGCCTCCGCCGCGCCGCGCAGGGCTAACGCGCCCGACCGTTTCTCAAAACCGCACCCGTACGCCCGCGCTTCGATAGCCGAACTGCGGCGCGATGCGGGGGCCGC
>JALSSK010000375.1 GCA_026984335.1 Rhodothermales bacterium | reverse complement strand
GCGACCCGCACGTGCCGGCCTTCTCCGTCCTGCGCGACGGGAAGCGCCGGACGCTCGCCTCGGTCGAACTCACGCCGGAGACGCTCCGGGAACACGACGTCGTCGTCATCCTAACAGACCATGACGCATTCCCGTATGCCGACATTGCCCGGCACGCTCCCGCCATCATCGACACGCGCAACGCCTTGAAGGACGTCGCCTGTGATCCCGGCAAGGTGCGTCTTCTCGGCGGCGGACGGCGGTAGGTCGGAGGGCCGTGCGAGCGATGGGTCTTGACCCCTTTTCAAAACCAGAACAACGAACAGAAGTGATCACGGAAAAATCTATCGTCGTGATGGCAGACAACCTGACGGCCGCCGAGTTGGGCGGCGAAGCCATCTTGCTCGACGTCAAGTCGGGAAATTACTTCGGTCTCAACGAGGTGGGGGTGTTCATCCTTGAGCTGATCAAACAGCCGCGTCCGGTTGGTTACGTCGTCGAGAAGATGCTCGAGGAGTACGATGCAACGCCGGAGCAGATTACCACGGACGTTCTGGCGTTTCTCAACCAGCTCAGGGAGCAAGGGCTGATTCAGGAAACCAACAGCATGCCGGCTTAACATGCGTCTGCCGGAAGGCGACGCCGGAGCAAGGGTGTTAAGAGAAAATGTCAGGGGGGAAAGGTGTAAATGTTTATGTAAATTGAGGTAAGCTCTTTTTCGGAATGAGCCGTTTGTGTATCGGAGCAGTACGGGAAGGATGATGCAGGTGTCAGGGGCGTAACGAGCGTTAACGGATTGGGGAGGAGCAAGCCCCGCGCACACCGCGGCAGCGAACACTGGAAGAGGCGCATTATGCCGAAAGCAGATTTTTTTAAACGGTTTGGGATCTATGTCCGGGAGCATTTCCTCAGCCCCGAGCAATGTAAGCGGATTCGGGAGGAGATGACTTCCTCAGAAGTGATTGAGCCGGCTAAAGTTACGAGCAAAGGGGTAGACGTCGTCAGGACCCAGTCGAGAAGCACACGGCTCGTGCGGGTGTCGGAAGAAACCTGGAGTGAGATCAAGGCTCTCATGCAGGCGCAGGGCCCCGATCTGGCGGAGCACTTCGGGGTGGAACTGAACAGCTTCGAGACGCCCCAATATCTGCTCTATCGGGAAGGGGATTTCTTCTACGCACACACCGATAGCAGCGACGATCCGAACGCTCACGAATACATACGGGATCGGAAGGTGTCTCTGGTGCTCTTTGTCAATGGGACCTCGGATGAACCTTGGGAGGGTTCCTTCGGGGGAGGAGAGTTGATCCTGTACGGCCTGATCGAAGGGGCGGCGTGGGCCGGTAAGGGCTTTCCGCTCGAACCGGAAGAAGGAATGCTGGTCGGTTTTCCCTCAGACATGATGCATGAGGTCAACCCGGTTACGCACGGCGAGCGGTGCACCGTCGTGGCTTGGTATCACTGAGCGAAAGGCAACCGGGCGAGTTCCTCAAAACCGCTGGGAATACGAGTTACCGTGAAAGGATCGGGTAAAACATGAGCGGCATCGCAGGCATATGGCGCCTTGACGGGCAACCGGCGGCTTCGGAGCGCGTCCGATGCATGACCGATGCCATTGCGCATCGGGGGCCGGACGGAGTGGGCCATTGGGTCGAGGGTGCGGTGGGCCTCGGTCACGTGATGTTTCGCACGGTCCCGGAAGCCGAGGGAGAAACGCAGCCGCTCGTCTCCGAAGACGGACGGGTCGTTCTCGTGATGGATGGCCGTGTGGATAACCGGGAGGAGATGATCCGTGCGCTGGGCTTACCATCCTCGTTCCTGCACCATCCGGACAGCGCGCTCGTGCTGGCGGGCTATCGACGCTGGGGGGCGGACGTGCTCGAGCACCTGCTCGGCGACTACGCGCTTGCCGTATGGGATGCGCGCGAACAACGCCTGCTCCTGGCGCGTGATCACTTCGGGATTCGCCCGCTCTATTATGTGCATCGCCCGGGACGGTTCTTCGCGTTTGCCTCCGAGATCAAGGCGTTGCGGGCGGCGGGTTTCGATGTTGGCGCCGTCAACGAACATAAGATCGCCGAGTTTTTGCTCATTCCGGTACGCCTCGAGCCGGAAATGACGTTCTTCAAAGAGGTGCGCGCCGTGCCTCCTGCGCATGCCCTCACCATAGAAGCCGGGAGCGACGCGCGATCCCGAGCCTACTGGTCGCTCGACCCGACGCGTGAGATCCGCTTCAGGACGGACGAGGCGTACGTGGAACAGTTTCGGGAGCATTTCGAGGAGGCCGTGCGGTGTCGTCTGCGGAGCCGCGCGCCGGTGGGCTCGATGCTCAGCGGCGGCCTCGACTCGACGTCTATCGCCTGCGTGGCGGCAGGGCAATTAGCGGAACGCGGAGAGCCGCTCCACACCTACTCCGCCGTTTTCGACAGCATTCCGTCCTGTAACGAACGTCCCTTCGTCGAGGCGGCGCTCAGGGATTATCCGGGTGTGATGAAGCCGGTGTTCTTCGATGCCGACACCTCCGGTCCTCTGGCCCACAATGCCGAACTGACATGGCATCTGGAACGGCCCAATGAAGGCATCAACGCTTATATGTCCTGGCCCCTTCACCAGAAAGCCCGCGAGCAAGGCGTTCGCGTCGTGCTCGACGGCTTCGACGGGGACACCACGGTGTCGCATGGGACGGGATACTTATATGAGCTCTTGTGGTCGCGACGCTGGATCCGATTGTGGCGGGAAGTGCGGCTGATGGTCCTGGAGATGGGCGGCAAAGAACGGCATGCCCGCAGGGCGTACCTCAAATGGTTGAAGCAATACGTGCGGTTCCGGCCCGGCATGGCGCGTGTGTTGGCCGCTCTGGGTAGGGGCGAGGCCGCCATGAGCGACGCGCTTCAGTTCTCGGCCATGGGGACGGCCTGGACAGGGAACGCATGGCGACGGTATTTTACCCCCTCCTTCGTGGATGCCGTGGCGCCGCACGGAACCCGCCCGGAAGGGCCGGAAGCCTATCGGACCGAACGTGCGAACCATTATGCCCGGCTCACCCGGCCGATCATGGCCTACGGCGCTCGGCTGATCGACGCCCAGGCCGTCGCCGCCGGCATCGAAGTGCGGATGCCGTTCTTCGACGTGCGACTCGTCGAATACTGTCTGGCGCTGCCCGGCAATCTGAAGCGCCGCGACGGTTGGGGACGCTGGATCATGCGCCGGGCGATGGACGGCATTTTGCCGCCGGAAGTGCAGTGGCGGCATGGAAAGGCAAACCTTGCGCCGGGATATATTCGCAGCCTGACGGAAGATGAAGACGAAACCCTGCGGCAGTACGCCGACGCCTTTACAAAAGGCGGCTTGCTGGCCGATTACCTCGACGGTGCGGCGGTAGGCCGTCTGGCCCGGCAAATGGCCGGGGGCACGCTTGTTGCTCCAAAGTCGGAGGCCGAGCGAATGGTCTTGTGGAGAGCCCTGGCGCTTGCGCAATGGTTCTCCACTGTCGTCGAAGACAACCAACCTGAAATAGATCCATGTACCGTGGATTCTATATAGCCAGGATCTAAGAGTCCTGGCGTTCGTAGCAATCTAAACCATACAACTGGAGGAGTGTTTATGGAAGCACCAACCAAAAAGGGCTACGAGGCCCCGGCCCTTACGGTCTACGGGTCTGTAGCCACCATCACCGGCAACCAGAGTTCTGCCGGATGCGACCACCCTTGCGGTGGAGTTGACGACACCTTTTACAGCACCGGCAAGTAAAAAGTGTCGGCGGCCGGCCTACAGCGCCTCATGCTGTAGGCCGGTTTTTTTTTGCCCTTTTCGGGAAGGAGGTCGCCGTCGTCAAGGCCCGGCATCATGGCCCATCGAAAGCTCGCCGGGGTAGGGCGGCTGGACGTTGCTCCGATAAGCCTCCATGGGTTCATCTGTCTCCAAACGGTACGGGTATGTTCTTTGCTCCGTATTGCAGGTCTGCCGCCGTCCATGTATGAAGGGCGCTCGCGCAATCCGTGAGGGGAGGCGATGAGAGGTTGCGCAGGAACGTGTACCGCTTCGTCTCTCAAGCCGGGCGGCTTGTTTGCCGGGCTCGATCGGAGAACACGAAATCCGGTTTTTGGTAAGGAGAACGTCCGGGAAAGAATTGAAAGTGTATTGGCATAGAATGGCATATTTCTACACGTGTTACGGTCTTGAAGTACGTTCGGAAATGGCCATTCCCGAACTGCAGACTTCTCGCGCGAGGCAGGTCGATGTAGATATTCGCTATGGATCCGTTGCCACGCTTCCCACCGAAGGAGAGGCGGCCGGTCTTTTTGCCGTCGAGGAGCGGCCCGGCGTCATCCACTTCTGGATGAATGAGATCGGCGGGCTGGAGATACGGGACGGGCGCGAAATCATCGTCGATCCGGCGCCGGGAGCGGAGGCGCGCGGCTTTCGTTTCCTCGTCTCCGGTATCGGGATGGGATTCGTTTTGCACCAACGAGACGTTCCTTCGCTCCATGCCTCTGCGGTGGTCGTGGACGGCGAGGCCGTCGCGTTCATGGGATGGAAAGGCATGGGTAAGTCCACGACGACGGCGCTTTTTCACGCGCACGGCCATCCCGTGATCACGGACGATCTGTTGCCGCTCTATACGGAGGGCGAGGCCGTGCTGGCGGCCCCGGCCTTCCCCGGCCTGAAGCTGCTGCCGGAGGCCGTCGAGGTGGCCCGGCGCGACCGCCCGGACGATCATCCCCTCATCAGCCGTCGGGGCGCCAAACGCATCGTCTCGGTTCGGGAGAACTTCCCGGTCGAAAAATTGCCGCTGCGGTGTGTGTACGTGCTCGAATGGCAGGACGACCAGACCGCGTCCTCCGTCATCGAGCCGGCGCCGCCGCGGGAGGCCTGTATCGAGCTGATGCGCCATTCGTTTGCGCTGCGTATGTTCGAGGAGCGCGGGGCCACGCCGCATCATCTGGCCGAGAGCGCGCGGCTGGCCCGGCGGCTTCCCGTGCGTCGGCTCCGTCGCCCTCGCGACCTGGCCCGGCTGCACGAACTGGTCGAGGTCGTAAAAAAGGACCTGGCAGGCTTGCGCCGGGATGACGGAGTGAAGGCCGCAACCGTCGTATACGGGAAGGGATGACCGAGAAACGGATGAAAAAGGCTGGCGCATCACATCGGGGCGATGACGTTGCACTTCGACGGGAGCGGCTGAACTGGCGAAACGTCCGCCAGAAGCTGATTTACATCGGACGGGCGCTTCGGATCGCCTGGACGGCGGCTTCCCGATGGACGATGGCGTGGGGCGCCCTGTTGCTCCTGCAGGGCATCTTCCCTGCCCTGACGGTTTATCTCACGAAGGTGGTGGTGGATGCGTTCACCGAAGCCGTCGGCGGCGGGATCCACATGGAAAACCTGGGACCGCTGGCGTTCGCGGGCGGGGCCATGGTGCTGGTGCTGATCCTCGGACAGGTCGTCCAACAGGCCATCATCTGGGTGCGCGGCGCACAGGCCGAGCACGTCACCGACTACATCAAACAGCTCATCCACCGGAAGACGGCCGGCGTCGATCTCGAGTTTTACGACATCCCGGAGTACTTCGACCATATGTCGCGGGCCAATGAGGAAGCGGACCGCCGTGTGCTCACCATCCTCGAAGGGGTGGGCAGCATCCTGCAAAACCTCGTCACCATCACGGCCATTGCGGGGCTGTTGCTGCCGTACGGCTGGTGGGTGCCCCTCGTGCTTTTCGGCTCGACCTTGCCCGCGCTCCGTACGCTCCTCGTTCATCAGCGGATCTATCATGCATGGTGGCGCAGCACCACGCAGAAACGGCGCTGGGCCCGCTATTTCGACGCCATCATCACGCGAAGGGACTCGGCGCAGGAGGTGCGCCTCTTCGGACTGAGCGAGCGTTTTCAGAGCGCTTATCAGGACATCCGGCGGTGGCTCAGGGACAGCTTTATACGGCTGAGCCGAAGGCAGCGAGTGGCCTCGCTCTTCGCCGGCCTGTGGGCGCTCGCCGCCACGGGAGGCATCATGGTCTGGATGATCGTGCGGGCCGTGCGCGGGCTGGCCACCTTCGGCGACGTCGCGCTCTTCTACCAGGCCTTCAACCAGGGGCAGGGGCTGATGCGCGCCCTTTTGAGCAGCGTGGGCACGCTCTATGCCGACGCGCTCTTCCTCGAACACCTCTTCACGTTCCTCGAACTGGAGCCGCGCGTGAAGATCCCCGAGCACCCGCGTCCGGTGCCGGAGACCCTGCGGCGCGGCATCACCGTCGAGAACGTCACTTTCCGCTATCCCGGCAGCGACCACGTCGCCCTCGACGGCTTTCGCCTGTTCATCCCGGCGGGCAAGACGGTGGCCATCGTGGGCAAGAACGGGGCGGGCAAGAGCACCCTCATCAAGATGCTGTGCCGCTTCTATGACCCCGAAGCGGGCTCCGTGCTCTGGGACGACGTGGACATCCGCGACGTCGACCCGCGCGAGCTCTGGCGGCGCGTCACGGTGCTCTTTCAGTATCCGGTCAACTACGCGGGCACGGTGCGCGAATCCATCGCCTATGGCAACGTTGAGGTCCCGGTGACGAGGGAACGCCTGGAGCGCGCCATTGACGCCGCGGGCGCACAGTCCGTAATCAGGCAGTTGCCGAAGGGGCTGGACACGATGCTCGGCAAAGAGTTCGAGGGCGGCGTGGACCTCAGCGGCGGCGAGTGGCAACGCATCGCGCTCGCCCGCGCCTTCTACCGCGAGGCGCCCGTCGTCCTCCTCGACGAACCTACCAGCTTCATGGATTCCTGGGCCGAAATGCAATGGCTCGACCGCTTCCGCGACCTCGTGGCGGGACGCACGGCCCTGATCGTGACGCACCGCTTCACCACCGCCATGCGGGCCGATATCATTTATGTGATGGATGGCGGGCAGGTCGTTGAATCCGGAACGCACGAAGAGCTGCTGGCCCGGCAGGGGCTCTACGCTTCGTCGTGGAAGAAACAGATTCAGGCCGAGCGGGCACAGACCTCGGCTTCGTGAGCGGAGGGGTCGGTCTTTTCGCAAACCAACATCCTTTTCCATGAAGAACAGAGACGGAAGGCCTCATCGCCGTCGCGTCACCGGAGGGCTTGCCGTCCTCGGCGCGCTTTTCTTGCTCTTGGCCGTCGTCGAAGTGGGAGGGCAAGCGCTCTTTCGCCTCAAGGAAGGGCGGTGGTTGTTTCGGGGGCGACCCGTTTCGGTGAAGAGTTTCGTCTTTCGGCATCACCCGTACCTGGTGGGCGTGCCCGCCGCCGGCGTTCGGGCGCCGCTGTGGGGCAAGAAGCTGACCATCACCGCAGAGGGCGGCCGGTGGACGGGCGCGCCTCCGGCGACGACGGACAAGATCCGCGTGGCCGTGCTCGGCGGCTCGACGACCTTCGGCGCGTACCTGCCCGATGAGCAGACGTGGCCCGCACAGCTTCAGAGCCTCCTCGGCGACGGGTACGTCGTCTCTAACTTCGGCGTCCCCGGCTATTCCACCGCCGAGCACGTCATCCGGACCGCGCTCATCCTGCCGGAGATCGAGCCGGACATAGTCGTCTTCTATACCGGCTGGGACGATATCGGGAACTATCACCGCTTCGACCCCACGCCGGAATATCGGGAGCACGGGTTCGAACAGTACGACAACCTTGAAATCTCAGCGATGAACCGGCCGACGTTCGTCGAGGAACTGAAGGAACGTTCCGGCGCGGTGCGCCTGTTTCAATTCGTGGCGCACAGGCTGGGAATGGGGCGTTCGGAGGAGGTAGCCGTCGCGGCCGCTCCGGAAGGCGCGTATGCGGGTGCGGACGCCTACGTGGACCGCATCTACCATCGCAACCTGACCACGCTTCGCGAACTCGTTCGGATGCAGGGCGCCTACGCGCTCTTCGTCCCACAGGTGCTCAACGAGGCCGCTTTTGCCGGGAGCACGGGCACGCATCCGGGGACGCCGCGCATCATCGACGAGGCGGCGCCGGGGCTCATGCGTCGCTTCAACGGCCTGATGACGGGGCTTTGCGAGGACGCGCCGTGCGCCGTGGTCGAGGAGGTCGCCCGGCAGCCGTGGACGCCGGAGCATTTTCTGGACGAAGGGCATTTCAATGCGGAGGGTGGGCGGCTGATGGCCGAGACGCTTGCCGGGCGCATCCGCCGCCTCGTCGCTTCGAAAACCCACTGACGCCGCCGTGAGCACGCCCGTTTCCATCATCATCTGCACGCGCGACCACCTGCCTCATCTCGCGGAGACGATGCGGACGATGGCGGCGCTCGTCGTCCCGCCGTCGGTGCGGGCCGAGGTGCTCGTCGTGGACAACGGCTCTTCGGACGGGACGACGGCGTGGGCCGAGCAGGCGACCCTGCCGAACATGCCGGTGCGCCTCGTGGAGGAACCCCGTCCCGGGCAGGCGCGCGCGCGCAATGCCGGGCTTGCGGCGGCGCGCGGCGAGATCATCCTCTTCACCGACGACGACGTGCGGCTCCCGGCGAACTGGCTCGAAGCCATGTGCGCGCCGATCCTCGCCGGAGAAGCCGACGCCGTGCGGGGCAAGTCGGCGCTCCATCCGTCGCTCGCGCGCCCGTGGATGCAGGTCTTCCACCGCGCCGTGCTCGCCGTCACCGAAGGCATAGACGAGGGCGGTCGGAGCGATATGGTGGGGCTAAGCATGGCCTTTCATCGGCGCGTGCTCGAACGTGTGCCGGCCTTCGACCCCGAACTCGGCCCCGGCTCCCATTACGGCTTCTTCGACGACACCCTGTTCTCCTATCAGCTCCGGCAGGCGGGTTTCCGCATCGCCAGCGTCCTCGACGCGCCCGTCACGCACGCGCCCGAGCCGGACCGGCTCTCGCGGGCGGCTTACCTTCACGCCGCCCGATGCCGGGGACGCGGCCTCGCGTACCTCGGCTATCACTGGAAGCACGACGACGAAGCGAGGTGGACGCGCCGCCGCAGTCCCCTGCAGTTCTGGCGGCATCCCTTCGTGGTGCTCGCCAAACGATGGCTCAACCTGTGGCGATGGCGGTTGACGCATCCCGGGGAACTCCGACGACGGGAAGGGATCGCGTACCGGGAGTTTGCCCTCGTCAATCAGTATCATCAGATCCGGGAGTACGTGCGCCTGCGGGGGCGTCCGCGAAACTACGAACGACACGGGCTCATCAAGCGGCATGGGCTGTTGCCGGAGCCGCGGCCGTTCGCCGCCGGCAGGAACGGCGTCGCCGCGAAGGCGCAAGTCCGCGATTAACCGAATGTCCTCTTATGTCCACGCTCGCCTCCATCCTCATCTGCACGCGCGACCGGTTGCCGGACCTCCGGGAGACGCTCGCCTCGGTGGGCGCGCTCGAGGCGCCGCCGGGCCTGAAGGCGGAGCTCGTCGTGGTGGACAACGGCTCTTCGGACGGGACGGCGGCGTGGGTGCGCGGAACGAGCCTGCCGAACATGCCGGTGCGCCTCGTCGAGGAGCCGAGAGCGGGGGTGGGCTTCGCGCGCACGACGGCGCTCCGGGCCGCGCACGGCGAGGTCCTGCTTTTCACCGACGACGACGTGCGGCTCCCGGCGAACTGGCTCGAAGCCATGTGCGCGCCGATCCTCGCGGGAACGGCCGAGGTGGTGGGCGGCGCTTCCGTGCTCGCGGAGGACCTTCAGCGTCCGTGGATGACGGCCTTTCATCGC
>JALSSK010000374.1 GCA_026984335.1 Rhodothermales bacterium | reverse complement strand
ATCGCCCCCGAATCGCCCCCGAATCGCCCCCGAATCGCCCCCGAATCGCCCCATGCCGGGGCCATTCCCTTATTCCTTCCGAATCAAACCCGCACGACGCCATGAAAATCGAACTCCACATCCTGCAAAACTTCCCGCCCGCCAACCTCAACCGGGACGACACGGGCTCGCCCAAAGACTGCGAATTCGGCGGTGTGCGTCGCGCCCGGATCTCGTCGCAATGCCGCAAGCGCAGCATTCGGACGTCGCCGGTCTTCCGGGAAACGCTGGGCGAGCACATTGCCATCCGCACCAAACAGAGCGACAGACCGCTGGCCGAACGACTCGTCGAAAAGCACGGCTTCGATGCGGACGAGGCCCGCGCCCTGGCGCAGGGACTCGTGGAAGAGATGCTCGGCTGGGATGACGCGAAAGAGCGGACGAAGGTCCTGTTCTACGTCGGCTACGACGAACTCGACCGGCTGGCCGCGCTCATCGTCGAAAACGCCGACACGCTTCGTGAAGCCCTCCATGCCGTCCGGGCGCTCGGCGACGATGCGTCGAAGAAGGAAAAGGAAACTGCCGGGAAAACCCTCAAAGATGCATTGAGCGGCCTCGTAAAGACCTTTACGAAGGAGACGCAGGACCACGTCCGCGCCGTGGACATCGCGCTCTTCGGCCGGATGCTGGCCGAGGTTCCGGGCATGAACATCGACGCTGCGTGCCAGGTGGCCCATGCCCTCTCCACGAACAAAGTGGACATGGATTTCGACTATTTCACCGCCGTGGACGACCTCAACCCGAAAGAAGAGACGGGCGCCGGAATGATCGGCACGACGGGGTTCAACTCCGCCTGTTTCTACAGCTATGCCCTCATCGACGCCGACCAGCTGGCCGCCAATTTGAATGGGGACCGGACGCTGGCCATGGAGGGCATTCGGGCTTTTCTGAAGGCTGCGCTGCACGCCATCCCCACGGGCAAGCAGAACAGCTTCGCCGCCCAGACGCCGCCGTCGCTGTTCATGGCCGTCGTGCGGGAGAACGGGGCCATGCCGTGGTCGCTGGCGAATGCGTTTGTCAAGCCGGTGCGCGGCCCCCGGCGCGAAGACGACCTCGGTCTGATCGCCCGATCCGTACAGGCGCTCGACGAGCACTGGGCCGGCCTGGCCGACATGTACGGCCTCGACGGCACGCACTGCTTCGTGAAGGCAGCCCGCGACGTCGACGTGCTCGACAACCTGGCCGGGTCCCGCGTGCCGACCGCACAGGCCGTGATCGACCGCGTGGCCGAGCAACTGGCTCCGTGGAGCCGGGAGGTGGCGGCATGACGTATACCCTCCTGATGCGCCTGGCCGGCCCCATGCAGTCGTGGGGCCTCCAGAGCCGCTTTTCCATCCGCGACACCGCCCGCGAGCCGACGAAGAGCGGCGTGCTCGGGCTCGTGTGCGCCGCCCTCGGACGCTCCCGCGACGAACCTCTCGACGATCTCCGGGCGCTCCACATGGGCGTCCGCGTCGACCGGGAAGGCCGGCTCCGGCGCGACTTCCACACGGCCCGGAAGGTGCTCGTCGCCAGCAACACGCCTCGTCAGATCGAGCGTGGGCGGCCCAAACTGAAAGATACGGAGCCGTCGGTGCGCCACTTCCTGGCCGACGCCTGGTTCACCGTCGCGCTCTCCGGGCCGGATCGCGCCTTGCTCGAGCGGATCGACCGGGCCCTCGGAGCGCCGCACTGGCCCCTGTCGCTGGGACGCAAAGCGTTCGTGCCCGGCTGGCCCGTCCGCATCCTCACGCCCGACGGTCCGCTGGGCGTGCAGGACGGCGATCCGCTGCATCACCTGCGCGCCTTCCACGATCCCCTGGGAGAGAAGGCCCCCGCCCTACCGAAAGAACGGTGGCGCTTCGTCCTCGATGCCGGCGTCGCCGGTGAGGACGTCGAGGTCGTGCAGATCCGTATGCAGCCCGACGATCCCGTCTCGTTCCGGAGCCGCCGATTTTTGCCCCGGCGCGTCGTCGTCGGATATGCCCGCCCGCTCGCAGAGGAGACCGTCGCAACGAAAACCGGCGCTTGAAGGGCGCCTTCCTT
>JALSSK010000373.1 GCA_026984335.1 Rhodothermales bacterium | reverse complement strand
GCCTTCGCGCACGAGGGCGGAGCCGATGCCCCGTCGCCGGCGTCCGGGGGCCACGGCCATCGGCGCGAGGTCCATGATTTTGCGGTCGGGGCGCTCCGGCAGGGTGACCGGCGAAAACAGGATGTGCCCCACCAGCTTCCCCTCCGCTTCCGCGACCAGCGAGAGGACGGGATGCGCCCGTTCGCGCAGGGCATCCACAAGTTCGGCCTCCGCCGGCGTTTCAAACGCGGCGGCATTCAGCGCGTACACGCCGGTCCGGTCTCGTTCCTCTTCGTCGCGGATGTGCATGGGGGAGGTCGCGTCAGTGGGAAGCGGGGGGCGGTTTGGCGGGGAAGGTGACGATGAAGCTCGTCCCCCGGCCCTCCTCACTCTCGACGCTCAGCGTCCCGGCGTGCCCCTGCGCGACGATGTCGTACGAGAGGCTCAGGCCGAGTCCCGTCCCCGTGCCGGTCGGCTTCGTAGTGAAAAAAGGCTCGAAGATGCGGTCCCGGATCTCCGCGGGGATGCCCGGTCCGTTGTCCGAGATCCGGATCTCGATCCGGTCTTCGATCCGTCGCGTGGACACGTTCACGACGGGAGCATACCCATCTTCCGTCTTCCCGGCCTTCTCATGCACCGCGTCGATGGCATTGCCCAGCAGGTTCAGCAACACCCGCCCCATGTCCTGGGGCACGATCTCGGCTTCGCCCGTGTCTTCACCCAGGTCCTCGATGACCTCGACGTGGAGACTTTGGGTTTGCGCCCGCTTGCCGTGATAGGCGAGGGCTACATGCTCCCGCACCAGCGCGTTGACGTCGGTCGTCTGGCGCTGTCGGGTTCCGCCCGAGGCAAGCTGCATCATCGCGCGGATGACGCCGTCGGCCCGTTTGCCGTGCCGGTTGATCAGGAGCGCATTCTGCTCCAGGTCGTCGAGGATCTCGCCGACGTCTTCTCCGGCGGCCAGCGCCTCGCGCATCTCCCGCGCCAGCTCCACGTTCAGTTCAGCGAAGTTGTTGATGAAGGTGAGCGGGTTCTTGATCTCGTGGGCGATGCCGGCGGTGAGCTCCCCGAGCGAGGCCATCTGCTCCTGCTGCACGAGCTGCGCCTGCGTTCGCTTCAACGCTTCGCGGCTTTGTTCGAGTGCCTGCCGGGCCTCGGTGATCTCGGCGATCAGCTTCTTGTAAAGGGCCTGATCCCGGTCCCGCATGACCTCCAGCTTGGTCCGATGCCGCTCGGACCGTTCGAGTTTCTTTTGAAGCGCGCGGAGCTGTTTTTCGAGGTCTGACACGTTCAAGAGATCGGTTCAGGAGGGGATCGGGGCGGCCTCGAAGGGCTTGTTTCCCCAAGGTACAAAAAACACATGTTGCGCGGCGGGAGCAGGGTCATTCCTCTCCGAGGAGCACGGTGACGAAGGCGCCGCCGTGCGAGTGCGGTTGGGGGGAGTCCGGCAGGGGGAGTCCGGCAGGGGGCAGAACTCACCATTGGAATAGAAACCGATCCGGGGCAGGGCATCCCCGAGCCGTTCGCGCAACAGCCCCGCCTCTGCCGTGACGCGCGTGCCCGGGTTGAGGCGGCGGCCGGCGCAGGAGAACGCGAGCGCGGCGTCGGGGTGCTCTCCCGGATAGCCCGCACACGCCTGCGCGATGGAAGCGGCCGCCCCGTCGAGGATCTCGTTCCGGAGCGCATCGGCGAAGCGGATGGTGGCGCCGGAGGGGGTGTGATCGAGCACCTCCATGCTTCCGTCCTCACGGAAATGCGCAGGCATGCTCAAGAAAAAAGCTCCTCTCCATCCCCGATTGCAGGCTTGCCGCCGCTCGCCTCGCGGTCGGGGTAAACGGCGATGGCGTGGTGATAGGTGAGGGCGTCGACGGTTTGAGTTCCGAAATAGTGCGCCCAGAAGTGCACCGGCGGTTCCCCGTCGATGGCAACCTTCATGAGGGAGAGGCTCAGAGGGATGGAAAAGGGAGAAGCCCGGCGCGCGTCACGAGGCGCGCGCTTTCTCGAAGCACGGCGGGTCGCCGGAGGAGGGATCACACGGGACGAACTCGAATTCGAGCGTCGAGTGCGCGATGTGAAAGCGCTCGGCGAGGAGCCGTTTGACGGCCTCCTTGATCTCCTCCATCCGTTCGAGGTCGCCCTTTTCGATGGCGATGTGCGCTTCGAGCGCCGCGTGCTCGTCGTCGAGCTGCCACACGTGGAGGTGGTGCATGTCGATCACATGGTCGAGGGCCTCGACGGCGCGGGTCACCTCGTCGAGGTCGAGGTCGGGCGGCGTGGCCTCCATGAGGATGTCGATGGTGCGCCGGAGCATCCGATAGCTGTGGAAGAGGATGTACACCGAGATCGCCAGCGTGAGGATCGGGTCGACGAGGTAGACGTCGTACCACAGGATGAGCAGGCCGCCGAGCACCACGCCGACGGACGAGACGGCGTCGGTGATGATATGGAGGAAGGCGCTCCGGATGTTGAGGCTCTGCTTCGCGTCGCGCCAGAGCAGGAGGGCCGTGCCCACGTTGGCGAGCAGCCCGATCACCGCCACGACGAGCATCACCGGCCCGTCGATGGGCTGCGGCTCGAGCAAACGGGAGACGCCTTCCTTGATCAGGAAGAGGGCGATGAGCACCAGCGTGATCAGGTTGATGAACGCGCCGATGATTTCGGCCCGTTTGTAGCCGAAGGTCTTCAGGTGGTCCGGCGCCCGTTTCGCATACCGGCGCGCCGCGTAGGAGATGGCGAGCGAGGAGGTGTCGCTGAAGTTGTGGAGAGCGTCCGAGAGCAGCGCGAGGCTGCCCGAGATCAACCCGCCGACGACCTCGGCGATGGTGATGATGAGGTTGAGCGCGATGGAAAAGCCGAGCCGTGCGCCGCCGCCGGCGCGGTCGCTGTGCGGCAGATCGTGATGATGATGGTCGCTCATGTCGTCAGGCGATGGACGGTTCGGTGGGCAATCAAGATACGGAACTCCCGCATCCATTGACAAAATCCCCCCGCGAAGTTAAGATAGGTGTCCCGGCCTTCCTCCCGCGAAAAAACCCGGTCCCCACGCACGCGAAGGCGCGAGGCGAGCGATCCGGGTGGGGGAGCCCCCTGACGCGAGTGAATGCGAGCCCGATGACCCGACCATGCCCGACCTGATTCATTTTGCCATCCCCGCGTTCGTCCTCCTTCTCGTGGCCGAGGCGGTCTTCAGCGCCCTCGACCGGCGCGAATGGTTCGCGCCGAAAGACACCGCGGCCAGCCTCTCGATGGGCGTCGGCAACGTGCTCATCAACCTCTTCGCCAAGGGGATGATCTTCGGCGTTTTCATGTTCGTCTACCGTTTCCGACTCTTCGAGCTTCCGGTCACGGGCTGGACGTGGGCGGCGCTCTTCTTCGCCGAGGATTTCAGCTATTACTGGTTTCACCGCGTCAGTCACGGATGCCGGTTCTTCTGGGCTTCGCACGTGGTCCATCACTCCTCGACAAAATACAACCTCGGCACGGCGCTCCGGCAGACGTGGACGGGCAACCTCACGGGCAGCTTCGTTTTCTGGACGTGGCTGCCGCTGGTCGGCTTCCACCCGATGATGGTGATGACGATGCAGTCGGTCAGCCTCATCTATCAGTTCTGGATCCACACGGAGGCCGTCGGCAAGCTGCCCCGGCCCATCGAACTCGTCTTCAACACGCCGTCGCATCACCGCGTGCATCACGCTTCGGACGTCAAGTATCTGGACCGCAACCACGCGGGCATCCTCATCATCTGGGACCGGCTCTTCGGCACGTTTCAGGAAGAGGAGGAGCATCCGACGTACGGGCTGACGAAGAACATCCACACGTACAACCCTTTCCGCATCGCTTTTCACGAGTGGGCCGATCTCTGGCGCGACGTGCGGCGACCGCTTCCGCTCCGCGCCCGTCTCGGCTATCTCTTTGGCCCGCCCGGATGGAGCCACGACGGCTCGCGGAAGACCACCCGCCAACTCCGCGCCGAGGCCGCCCGTTTCGGCGGCGACGGTTCCGCCGAAGCCGCGACGCCGGTCCCCGCCGCCTCCCGCGTCTCCATGCCTTGAGACCCTCCCCCGACCCTCATGAAAAAGCTCCTCCTCGTCTGCCTGCTCGCCGCCTGGGGCGGGACGGCCTTCGCTCAGTCGAACGTGCGGCTCTACGCCTTCGTCGGCCCATCGTCGCCGCTCGCGCCGAATGTGTTCTCGGATTTCTGGAACGTCGGGTACACCGTCGGGGCGGCGGCGGGGGTGCGCCTGATCGGCGCTTTCGAAGTGGTCGGTGGGGTCTCGTACCATCTTTTCCCCATCGAGCAAGACGAGTTTCTCGGGGATGCCGGCGTGCTCGGCATCGACCTCGCGCTCGACGGCGGGGCGATCTCGGTGCTCTCGGGCACGATGCGCCTGAGAGCCAACCTCGAGGCGAGCAAACGCTTCGCGCCGTATGCGTTCATCGGCGCCGGGGTGCACCACCGCAAGCTCGACGACTTTACCATCTCGGTGCGCGGCGGCGACTCGGCGACGTTCGAAGGCGACGCCGAAACGACCATCGGCTTCGAGGCGGGCCTGGGCGTGGGGCTGATCCTCACCCCGCGCGTTCAGGTTTATGCCGAGCCTTCGGTGACGGTGCTCGCCACGGAACTGAGCAAACGCGACTTCGAGTTGAACCTCAACCTCGCCAAAAGCGACAACACGCGCTTTCTGCCGGTGCGCTTCGGCGTCCGGGTCGACCTGTGAGGGTACCGACTATTGCCCGTCGCTCACGTCCGTGAGGTCAACCTCGAAGGTGAGGACGGCGAACGGGGGGATGAAGCCGTTGCCGCCGGCGCCGTAGGCGAGCTGGTAGGGGATGACGATCAGGCGCGAGCCGCCCACACGCATGCCCAGGATCCCCCGGTTCCACCCCTCGATGAAGTTGCCGCCGCCGAGTTCGAACGTGAAGTTCTGGCTGGAGTCGAACACCTCGCCGCCGGTGAGCGTGCCGAGGTAATCCACCGTCACCACTTTGCCGAGCTCCGCCGTGGCGCCTTCTCCGACGACGCGGTCCTCGGTGTATACGTCGTCCAGGATTTTGTCGAGCGTGATCACGAAGGTGATGGTCTCATTGCCGGGGATGGAGCCCCGCACGCCCTGGCGTCCGTAGGCCATCTTTGGCGGGATGACCAGGCGTCGCGTGCCGCCCTCGCGCATGCCGAGGAGGCCCTGGTCCCATCCCTCGATCACCTGCCCGACGCCCACCGTGAAGGCCAGCGGCACGTCGTGGAGGTCCGAGGCGTCGAAGACCGAACCGTCTTCGAGCTTGCCCTCATAGCTGACCATCACGGCGTCGCCGGATTCGACGACGTCGCCGTCGCCCTCTTCGAGGTCCTGAATGATGAGTTCACCGTCGGAGCCGCCGTTCGAATCGCATCCGGCGAGGACGAAGGCCGTGAGCACAAAAGAGAGGAGGAGCGAACGCATGGAGGTGTTCAATAGATTGTTTTTCATGGATATGAATAAGTGGCGGGATGCGGGGTGCGCTCGCCTGTGAACGGTCCGTGCCCGCGTTTTGTTCGAGCAAAGTGGGGCAATCTTTCGGGCATGGCGCGGGAGCGGGGCAAGAAAAAACGCCGTCGCCCACACGCGGCGGGCGACGGCGTCTCGGATCGAAAGGCGCGGAAGGCGGCGCGGTTCAGCCGGCGGCCTGGAGTTCTTCGAGCTTGGCGACGTTGGCGCGGACGTGCGCGGCGGACACGTCGAGGAGCTTCCGCTCTTCCGCGTTGAGCTCGACCTCGATGATCTCTTCGACGCCGTTGCGTCCGAGGCGGGCGGGCGCGCCGAGGAAGAGGTCGCTGAGGCCGTACTGGCCGTTGAGCCATACGGCGCACGGCAGCACGCGGCCCGAATCCTTGACGATGGACTCGACCATCTCCGCCGCCGCCGCCCCGGGCGCATACCACGCCGAGGTGCCCATCAGCTTGACGATCTCGCCGCCGCCGAACTTCGTCCGCTCCACGATGGCGTCGATCTTCTCCTGGTCGAGGAGCTGCGGCAACGGGATGCCGGCGACGGTGGTGTACCGGGGCAAGGGCACCATCGTGTCGCCGTGGCCGCCCATGAGCAGCGCCTGGATGTCGCGCACGGAGACGCCGAGCTCCATGGCGATGAACGAGCGATACCGGGCCGTGTCCAGCACGCCGGCCATGCCCATGACGCGCCGGCTCGGGAAGCCGCTCGTCAGGTAGGCGACGTACGTCATCACGTCGAGCGGGTTCGAGACGACGATGATGATGGCGTTCGGGCTTCCGGCGGCAAACTGCTCGGTGACGGACTTGACGATGGAAGCGTTCTTCAGGAGCAGGTCGTCCCGGCTCATGCCGGGCCTGCGGGCCAGCCCCGCCGTGATGACGCAGAGGTCCGAACCGGCGGTGTCGGCGTAGTCGTTCGTGCCGACGACGCGCGTGTCGTATCCGTGGATCGGGGCGGCTTCCCACATGTCGAGCGCCTTGGCCTGCGGCAGTCCCTCGACGATGTCGATGAGCGCCACCTCTTTCGCCATGTCCTTCCGGGCGATGCAATCGGCCACGGTCGCGCCGACGTGACCGGCCCCCACAACCGTAATTTTCATTTGAACCTCCGATGATCTAGTTTCAGAAAAGTCTTCTCGTGATGCCGGGCGTCGTATCGTGCGGCGGGTGATCCCTTTCGATAAGTAAGCGCACGGAAGCATCTGTTTCTGCCAATATTCGGCAAAATCCGGCGTTTCGCCACGGCGCGCGCCCTGACCCCGAAGACCATGCGCCTTTATCTCGTCCGTCACGGTATTGCGGAGGCTCCCTTCGGCGGCAAGCCCGACCACGCCCGTGCCCTGACGCCCGAGGGGGTGGCGCGGCTGAAACGTCAGGCGGCCTTCTTTGGGCGGATGGGATGGGACGTGGATCTCGTGCTGTGCAGCACGCTCCTTCGCGCGCGGCAGACGGCGGCGCTCCTTGCGCCGGCCCTCGGCGCTCCGGTGACGGAAGAGGCGCTCCTCGGCCCCGGGTGCTCCCTCGACGACCTGCAAGAGGCGCTCGCAGTCCACGGAGACCCGCCCCGCGTGATGATCGTCGGGCATCAGCCGGCGATGGGGCATCTCGTGCACGTGCTCACGGGACGGCGCGTCGCGATGCGGCCCGGCGCGGCGGCCGTCGTCGAGGCGGAACGGCTGCGGCCGGGCGCGGGCGTGCTCCTCGCCCACTACGACCCGGACGCGCCGGCGGGCGGGTGAACGCCGCCGGACGGATCACCGCCACAGGTCGTATGCGAAGGCGAGCTCCACGAGGTGCGCGTGATAGAGCTTGGCGGGGTTGTTCGAGTCGCGGTTCTCGAACTTGTATCCGAGCTCGACGAGGAAGCCGCGCCCGAACGTGCGCCGCCACGCGATGCCGAGCGTCCACCGCTGATCCCGCCGGAGCACGTCCTGCTTCTCGATGGTCACCTGCTTGTGCGCGTAGTATTTTCGGCGGTATTTGGCTCCGAAGCGGAGCTGGTTTTTCCCGCCGAAATACGCGGTTCGGTATTCCATTTCGAAGGTCCACCGTCCATAGTCGCTCCGGGGATTGTCGAGCCGTTTGATCTCGTACCGCACGCCGAGGCCCCACCGGCGTCCCTGGGGCAGGCGCCGCTCGAAGTCGAGCCCGACGTTGGGTTTGAAGGCATTGTTCTCCGGCCTGTCGGGGAAACGTTTGAGGCGATAGGTTCCATAGAGATAGAGCCGGTGGTTCCGGTCGATGCGGAACTCGAACTCCTGGCCGAGGAGAAACTGGTTCGAGATGTCGCGGTCTTCGGAAGAGCCGCGAAGGGAGACCGTCGCCGTGGTCTGCGCGCGAAGCCGGTCGGAGAGTGGCGGGGCGAGGATCACGTTGAACTGATGGCTGACGCGGTCCCATTTGTCGGTGTTCGTGTATGAGTGGAGCGCCACCGTATAGACCAGCGTATAGAGCGGCTTCCGGGGGGTGGAGAGATAGCGCACGCGGAGTCCCGGCGCCACCCCGTATGAGGTCACCGGATCGGCGTCGTGATTGATGTTCGAGTCGTACGAGTTTGAGAAGAGGAGGCCGGCATCGAGGTGACGGGGCAGCCACGCCCCTTCGTTTTCGGAGGCGTCCTGCGCGCGCGCGGCGCTTTCGGGGGGATCTTGCGCGCGGGCGACGGAGGCGGGCGCCGCGCAGGCGATCACGAGGCCGAGCAGGCCGGAAAGGAGCGACGCGTGCTTCATGACTTCACCTCAGGGAAAGGCCGGTCGAAAAAGGGAGCGCGGCGGGGAAATGGGAGGCCAGGCGCGCTTCACACAGTGCGATCAGCGCTTCGGTGATGCCCCGGCGCTCGGGGATGCGCATGCTGATGGGCACGTGCCGGACGAGCGAGAGGGTGGCATAGGCGCGCACGGCGGCGCGGATCCTCTCCCCGTGAAGGGCCGCGAAAGCATCCTCGAAGGCCGTCTCCCAGGCGACCAGCGTGGAGGGGTCGCCGGAGGTGCGGAGGCTGTGTTCGGTGACGTGGGCGAGCAGGTTGCCCGCGTCGAGGGCGGGGTCGCCCTGGCACGCGAGGTCGAGGTCGAGGAAGTAGAGGCGCGGGCCGTCGACGAGGAGGTTGTCGGGATGGCAGTCGCGGTGGATGGGGCGAGGCGTCGTCTTCGGCAGGGAAGCGCCGAGGCGGTCGCAGGCTTCGAGGAGGCGATCGAGACGGGGCCGCCACGAGGGGCGGCTTTCACAGACGAGCGGCAGGCGCTCGTGGAGGATGCGCAGCTCGTCGGCCAGGGTGTGGCGGCGCGGCGGCGCATAGTCGCTCGTGTGGAGCTTGAAGAGCGCCTCGGCGATGCGGGGAGCGAGGGCGCGGGCGTCCGGGTCGGCGAGGAGCCTCGTCGCGGTCACGCCGGGCGCTTTTCGCTGAAGCCACATCCGAAACTCGGGCGCGCATCCGATGGGCTCGGGGAGGTGGATGCCGTCGGCGGCGGTCTCGTTGAACCCGTCGTGCCAGAGCGTCCGCGTGACCCAGTAGGTGGTTTTGTCGAGCCCTCGGGCCCGCGCCTTGCCGAGGAGGACGAGGGGCGTGAAGCCGTCCGGGCGCTCGATGCGGAGCGTGTATTCGATGAGGCACCGGCGGCCGGGCTTGTGCCGCACCACGCGCGCGCCGTCGACGTGGAGGCGGGCGTTCGTGAAACCGAGGCGGGGCAGAAAGCGGCGGAACCGGCGGCGGACCACGTCGAGGTCGAGCGCCTCGGCGAGGAAGGGCATGGCGGGGTCCTCCGGCGCCGACGCCGCGGCGACGGTTGCGCGCGGGGCGGCGGCCGGGGTGAGGAGGGCCTCGACGCGGTTCAGGAGCGCCTCGGTGCGGGCGGGCCAGTCGGGTTCGCGGAAACGGAAAGGGTGAGGCGTGAGCCGGAACAGCCCGGCGGCGGTGTAGAGCCGCACGCGCCGCTCCTCGAGTCCGGGCGCTTCGCGCCGGTAACCTTCGAGCAAGGCCGCGCCCGCCCGCTCGACGACGTCCTCGGAAAGCGCGCCGCGCAGACGATCCCGCTCGAGGTGGGCGAGGAACGTGCCGGGGTCCGTCGCCGGGTCGCCGCGCACGCTCCGGTCGAAGTCGAGAAAAACGGCTTCGCCGCCGTCGACGAGGATCTGTTTCGCATAAAAATCGCCGTGGAGGGCGCGGCCTTCAAACGGCGTCCGGCCCAGGGCGTCGATGAGCCGTTCGGCCAGCGCACGGATGCGCCGAGCCGAACGGGGA
>JALSSK010000372.1 GCA_026984335.1 Rhodothermales bacterium | reverse complement strand
CGCGGGACCTTTCTTTTTTTGTGGAAAGCCCGGTTTGCCCCCTATCTTTACCGCCGTTCAAGTCCCTTCGCACCCATTCCCGCTCCACCATGACCTGCCTTCGCCCCTTCGTTCTCACCGCCTGCCTGTTTTTCGCCGCGTGCGCGACCGAACCGGAGCCTCGCGCCGACGAGCGCGCCGTGCCCGAGCCGCAATACTCGCTCACGCAGGATCAGACCCACAACCGCTTCAGCGCCGCCATCGAGCCCGTGCTCCGCGTGCCTTCCGGAGCCGTCGTGGAGGTGCGCACCGAGGAAGCCTCCGACGGACAGCTCACGCCCGAATCGACCGCCGAGGACGTGAAGACGCTCGACTTCGACCCCATTCACCCGCTCACGGGGCCGGTCTACGTCGAAGGCGCCGAGCCGGGCGACGTGCTCGCCGTGACGCTCCACAAGATCGAACTCGGCGCGTACGGATGGTCGGCCATCGTGCCGGGCTTCGGGTTCCTCGCCGACGAGTTCACGGAGCCGTACCTCAAGCTTTTCACGCTCGAAGACGGCGCGACGGTGGCCCGCTTCAACGACGACATCGCCATCCCGCTCAAGCCCTTCCCCGGCGTGATGGGCGTGGCTCCGGCCACCGACGAGATGCTCTCGACCATCCCGCCCCGCGCCAACGGCGGCAACATGGACGACCCGAACCTGACCGAAGGCGTGACGGTGTACTTCCCCGTCTTCGTCGAGGGCGCGCTCTTCTCCATCGGCGACACGCACGCCGCGCAGGGCCACGGCGAGGTCTGCGGCACGGCCATCGAAGCGCCCATGCGCATCGTCTATGAGGTGAACGTGATCAAGGGCGGGCGGCCCATCGCCGAGCCGCAGTATGAGGCGGACGATTATTACGCCGTCACCGCCTATGCCGAGACGCTCGACGAAGCCGCCCGGAAGGCCACGCGCTACATGATCGATTACCTCGCCGACACGCGCGGGCTCTCCCGCGAGGACGCCTACGTGCTCGCCTCGCTTGCCGGCGACCTGAAGATCGCCGAGGTGGTCGACGCGCCGCACGTGCTCGTGACGATGCACATGCCGAAGGCCGTCATCGGACGGTGATCACGACCCGGTGTACGTGATGCGGTAGACGACGCCGTTCTGATCGTCGGAGAGGAGCATCGAGCCGTCGGGCATCTGTTCGAGATCGACGGGGCGGCCCCAGTTCTCGTTGCCTTCGAGCCAGCCCGTGGCGAACGGCTCATAGGCCGCCGGCTTGCGGTCGGCGTCGAAGCGGACGAGCATCACGCGATAGCCGATCTTCCGGCGGCGGTTCCACGAGCCGTGCTGGGCGATGAAGAGCTGGTTCCGGTAGGCCTCGGGAAACAGGTCTCCCGTATAAAACTCGATGCCGAGCGGGGCCACGTGCGGGCCGAGCTTCACGGCGGGCGGCTCGTACGCGGCCGGATCGTGCCCCGCGCCGAACTCGGGGTCCGGCACGTCGCCGGCGTGGACGTACGGATAGCCGAAATGCAGGCCGGGGCGCGGCGCGTGGTTGAGTTCGCACGAAGGGCTGTTGTCCGTGATGTCCTGGTTCGGCCCGCCGATGTTGTCGCGCCCGTTGTCGGTGAACCAGAGCTCGCCCGTGAGCGGGTCCCACGCGAAGCCGACGCTGTTCCGGATGCCGCGCGCGTAGACCTCCACGTCCGTGCCGTCGGGGTTCATGCGGAGGAGGGAGGCGTACGGAGGCCCGGGGTCGCAGATGTTGCACGGCGCGCCGACGGGCACGTAGAGCTTGCCGTCCGGGCCGAAGTCGATGTACTTCCATCCGTGGTGGCGGTCGGAAGGCAGCTCGTCGTACACGACGACGGGTTCGGGCGGGTCGGCGAGGCGGGCCTCGATGTCGTCGAAGCGGAGGATGCGGTTGACCTCGGCGACGTAGAGCGCGCCGTCGCGGAAGGCGACGCCGTTGGGCATGTTCAGGCCCTCGGCGATGGTATGGACCTCGTCGGCCACATGGTCGCCGTCGGTGTCGCGCACGGCATAGACGCTCCCGGCGCGCCGGGTGCTGACGAAGAGCGTGCCGCCCGGCGCGAGGCGGAGCGAGCGGGCGTTCGGCACCGCGTCGGTATAGACGCTGATCTCGAAGCCCGGCGGCAGCTTGATCTTGTCGAGCGGGAGGTCGGCGGGCGCGCCGCTGAAAGAGAGCGTGAGCAGACCGAGAACGGCGGGGAGAAGAATCCGGCGCATGGCGAAAATCGGGCGGGTGAAAGAAAGAGCGTGCGACGTGAGAACGGACGCCGCTTCAGGCCGGCAGTTCCGAGGGAGGCGGCGAGGACGGGAAAGCGCCGCGCACGAGGCTCGCCACCTCGAGCGCCTGCTTTTTGTTGTATTCGAACGTGAGCGATTTGTAGTTGAACAGGTCCACGATGGTGCCGATCATGCAGAGGCCGCCGGTGAAGAGATAGAGCAGCCCCATGCCGACCTGACCGAGGTAAAAGCGGTGGATGCCCGCCACGACGATCAGGCCCAGGAGCGCGAGGAGCATCGTCGTGGTGGGGTCGCGCCGCCGCGTGCGATAGACGTGGGCGAACTGCGCCGCCTGCTCCTCGGTCATGTCTTTCATGAGCGAGGCGACGAACACCTGCTCGTCGTCTTCGATTTCGGGCATGTACTTGATGACTTTAGACATGGCGCATCGGGTAGAGGGGAGAAGGAGGGTCGGGGAGGTGGAGCGCCTGCCGCACGAGCGAGACGACGCGCCCGGTGAGCACGACGACGGCGAACGGCCCGAGCGGGTGGGCCGCAAACGACGCCGCCCATGCTCCGCGAAAGAGGTGAGCCACCGCGTGCCCGAGGCCGCATCCGGGGCAAAACTCGAAGCCGACGGCTTTGAACACGCACAGCCCGAAAAGGCTTTCGGCGTTCGGGTCGGTGCACGCGAGCGCGACCAGCCCCGCCGTCCACAGGGCGGCTTCCGGCGGAATCCGGCGCAGACGGCGGGTCCACGGGCGCAATCGCGTCATCGGGAAAGGAGCGGTTGGGGAGGGGGAACGACGCGACAAGATACGGAATCGCACGCGTGTGGGGAAGGAGCGGCGGGGCAGCGGCTCTTTTTCAAAGGAAAAAATTCCCGGCGGTCCACCGACGCTCATCGATCGGCCGATAGACGGTCTCACGGTCGATGCGGGCCGGGCCTGTCGTCATCGCGGGCGGGGATGGGCCCGATACGTCCTGCTGCTTCTCTTTCTCGCGCCGCTGTCGTCATCGCGGGCGGGGATGGGCCAGGGAAGCGAGGCGTGCGCCGGGAGATTTTTCATGCCTGTGCGCTTTATCTGATCCGGCGCTTGTTCGATGGTAGGAGATGGCGACGTGTCGCCGCGTCTTGTTGTCTCCGGCATTTTACAGAGGATCCGAATGATGCACGTTCATGCCCTTCACTATCGACATCCCGCCCCCGACACCGCCGAACAGGGCCTGACGCCCTATGAATTGCTGATCCGCACGCAGGAGCGTTCGCGGGAAGCCGACGAAACCGAGCGCGAGACCGTGGCGGCGCTGGCCCATCGGATGTACGGAGACATGCTCTCGTTCCTCGGGTGCGACAACAAAAAGCTCGTGATGGGCGTCATGATTCTGCCCGAGCGGCAGACGTATTACGACTTCATGCTCCTCCTCCGCCTCGACGACGGGCTGGAGCTTCGCCTGACGATGCGCATACACCCCGGCCACCCCTACGAGATGGCGATCCTCACCGAGGAGGGCAACCCGCTCAGCCGGTGCGTCTTCCCGCCGCCGACGGACGTTTCGGAAGAGGCCGTCCGCGCCCGCGCCGAAGCCACCACGCAGTGTTTCTCGGACTTCGTGGCGTCCCTTCGCGGCAAGCTCGAACATCAGGTGCGCACGTGGACGGAGAAACGGGCGATCTATTGACCCGCGCCGTCACCGCACCTCGGCGAGCACGGCGTCGAGCGTCTCGGCCAGGCGGTCGGCGTCGGCTTCGGAGAAGACGAGCGGCGGCTTGATCTTGAGCACGTTGTGGAGCGGGCCGTCGGCGCTCAGCAGCACGCCGCGTTCTTTCGCCCGCTCGACGACCTCGGCGGCTTCTTCGGCGGCGGGCTCGAGCCTCGCCCGGTCGCGCACGAGCTCGACGCCGAGGAAGAGGCCGCGCCCGCGCACGTCGCCGATGAGCCGATGGCGCGCCATGAGGTCCGTGAGGCGCGCCGTGAGGTGCGCCCCCACGCGCCGGGCGTTCGCCTGAAGCCCCTCCTCCTCGATCACCTCGAGCACGGCCAGCCCCACGGCGCACGAGACGGGGTTGCCGCCGAAGGTGTTGAAGTACTCCATCCCGTTGGCGAACGAGGCGGCGACCTCCGGCGTGGTCACCACGGCGGCCAGCGGATGCCCGTTGCCGATCGGCTTGCCCATCGTGACGATGTCCGGCGCCACGCCGTGCGTCTCGAAGGCCCAGAAGTGCGAGCCGACGCGCCCGAAGCCGACCTGCACCTCGTCGGCCACGCACACGCCGCCCGCCGCGCGCACGCTCGCATACGCCTCGCGGAAAAAGCCCTCCGGCGGCACGACCTGCCCGCCGCAACTCAGGATCGGCTCGGCGAAGAACGCGGCGAGCCGCCGCCCGGAAGCCCGCACCGCTCCGACGGCCTCGCCCACGTGCGCGGCATACTTCGCGCCCGCCCCGGGATCGCCCCGACGATAGAGACCGCGATACGGATCGGGCATGGGGACGACGTGCGTGTGCGGCGGCGCGCCCGCCCCGCCGGGGCCGTCGAACTTGTACGGGCTGAGGTCGATGAGCGAGGACAGGTTGCCGTGATAGGCGCCGTCGAGCACGACCATGTCCGTGCCGCCGGTGTGCGCGCGGGCCAGGCGGAGCGCGAGGTCGTTCGCCTCGCTCCCGCTGTTGACGAAGAAGCACACCCGCAACGGCTCGGGGAGCGTGGCCGTCAGCCGCGCGGCATAGTCGATGATCGCGTCGTGCAGGTAGCGCGTGTTCGTGTTGAGCGTCGCCATCTGCCGGCAGGCGGCCGCCGCCACGCGCGGGTGGCTATGCCCCACGTGGCACACGTTGTTGACGCAGTCCAGGTAGGCCCGGCCCGTCTCGTCGAACAGGTACGCGCCTTCGCCCCGCACGATCTTGAGCGGCGCGCGGTACGAGACGCTGAGCGACGGGCCGAGCAGCCGCGCCCGCAAGCGGAGGATCTCCTCGGGCGATTTGCCGGCGGGCAGGGAAGGGGAGGCAGGCATGCAAGGGAGCGGGTAAGCTTCGGGAAAAGGCGGGGTTCGTAACGCCGGGCGTCGCGCGGCTGACCTATCCGTGCGCCGCAACCGCGCCGAGCATGCGGCGGGCGCGCCCGAAGTATACGCACCTCCCGATTTTTCTCCCATGAAAAAAACCGCCGACGGGCGCTTCGACCGCTCCTTTGTGATCCGGATGATCCGGGAGTTCTTTTTCGTGCTCGTGGCCATCGCCTTGATGGAGATGGCCGTGCGGCTCGGCATCGTCTTCTATGCGTTCGAGACGAAGGACGAGCAGACGACCGTCGCCGCGGCGGAGCGGCTGGCCTCGAACCTGAAAGACGTGATGCTCAACGCCGGCGGCCCGGTGGCGGCCCGGACCATCTACCCGACGTGGCGGCAAAACTTCGAGGATCTCGGCATGGAGGTGGCGCTCATCCCCGCCCACGTGACGCGGACCTCCATCGAAAAGACGTATGACTTCACGCCGAAGGGCATCCCGCCGTCGTGGTCCGAGGGGCGGCATCACGAGGCCCGCGTGGCGCTCAGGGCCGAGCCGTTCTGCCTCCGATGCCACGTCGATGCCGAGCCGGGCGACGTGCTCGGCGAGGTCGTCGTGCGGACGTACCGCTCGGCCCGCATGCGCTCGTGGTGGGACGAGGTCGGCGTGCTCTCCATCGTCAGCATGGCGGACATCATCGCCAGCACCCTCGTGCTCTTTTTTCTGCTCCGGGCGCGCATGGAACCATTGCTCGCCCTTCGCGCGATGCTCGCCAACCTCGCGCGCGGCAAATTCGACCTCTCGTACCGCGCCGAGATCCGTTCCGACGACGAGTTCGGCGCCCTCGCCGAGGACCTCAACCACTTCCTCGACCGCATCACCCACGTGGTCGAGGACCTCGACCACATCCTCTCCCGCATGATCGCCGCCAAGCACCGGATCGACCAGGTCAGCGGGCAGATGACCGAGCACTTCAACCATATCC
Source organism: Rhodothermales bacterium (assembly GCA_026984335.1). GTDB lineage: Bacteria > Bacteroidota > Rhodothermia > Rhodothermales > ISCAR-4553 > JALSSK01. The sequence goes on along the minus strand of JALSSK010000372.1, from coordinate 3,496 downwards.
ACGATCTGACGCAAAAGGCCGTGCGGCAGGCCTACGAACAGCGCGAGGCCCACGCCGAGCTTTTCCATGAACTCGCGGCAGCCGTCGAACGCATCGACGTGATCCCGGCCACGCTCGAGCTTTTGCGCGAGGAAGGGGCGATTCCGGCAGGGTATCAGGCGCGCCTCTCCGGCATCCTCGAACGTTTCGAGGAGACCGTCGCCCGGGTGGAGCAGTGCGTCTCTCCGGACGTTCACGCGGCGGACATTCTCTTTGATCTCTCCCGGCGCGTGCACGCCTCCTCCCATTTTCTCGAAAGCATGGCCTCGCTTCAGGAACGCATGGAGGTCGTCGCCGAGACGGGGCACGTGCTTCTCTCACGCCTCTCGCCCGAAGACACGCCGCCCGAGGTCCGGGATGCCGGAACGACGTGAGAAGATGAGGCTTCCCGGCGGCTTTTGTTAAAAGAATGTAATTTTTTCGTTAAGTATTGATTTTTATTTAAGAGAAAATAGTATGAAATTACGTGGCCGGCGGGAGCGCGGTCAAGAAGCAGCGGGCGCCGGCCGGGCCGTTCTTTCGTTCAGATCAGTCTCCGGAGTCATGCGTTCTCGTAGTATCCTCCTCCTCCCGTTCCTTCTCTTTTCCCTGAACCTGTTCCTCCCGTCCGCCCGCGCCCAGATCGTCGTCAACACGACGATCGACGACGACGATCCCAGCCCCTTCGACGGCGTCTGCGACACGGGAAGCGGCAACAACCTGACCGGTCTGTGCACGTTCCGGGCCGCCATCGAGACGGCCAACGCCATGGCGGGGACGGACCAGATCCACTTCGACATCCCCGGCACGGGGCCGCACGTGATCGAACTCACGATGAGTTCGAGCATGCAACTGAACATTACGGAGACGGTGGAGATCGACGGCTACACGCAGCCCGGCGCCGTGCCGAACACGAACCCGGCTCCGGAGGCGTTGAATGCGCAGCCGATGGTCGTCATCCGGGGCCTCTCCTCCGGGTTTAGCGTGAACATTTCCTCTTCCGCCGCCGGGACGGTCATCCGGGGGCTGGTGTTTCAGAACTTCGGTCCGGAGAACTTCGGGACGGCGCTCCTCTCGTTTGCCGAAGGGGTGCGCATCGAAGGGTGTTTCTTTGGCACTGATGCCGCCGGCGCCGTCGCCGTGCCCAGCTACCAGGGGCTTCAGATCTCGGGAGCCAACTCGGTGGTCGGGGGAACGGACCCCGCAGTCCGCAACCTGATTTCGGGCAACGCCGGCACGGGCCTGCTCATCACCGAAGGAGCCGACGACACCGTGGTTCAGGGCAATCTCATCGGCACCGACATCACGGGGATGCAGGCGCTGGGCAACGGCGGCGACGGCCTCTCCGTCGATGCGGACAACGTGGTCATCGGCGGTGCCGAGCCGGGAGCACCCAATGTGATCTCGGGCAATAACTTCGGAGGGGTCGATATCTCTTACACAGCGGATAACGCCGTGGTGCAGGGCAACCTCATCGGTACCGACGTCACGGGAACGCAGCCTCTGGGCAACGATCGGGAAGGGCTCGGTCTTAGCGGCACGGGGCACCAGATCGGCGGCATGAATCCCGGAGAGGCCAACGTCATCGCCGCTTCGACGGGCGATGGTTGGGGGATCACGATTACGCAGGGCACCTTCGATGCACCGGAACCGACCGACATCGTCATCGAAGGCAATTACATCGGCACCAACGCCCGCGGAGACGATCTGGGCAATGCGGGGGACGGGATCTGGATTCAGGACGCCGCCGGCATCACGATTCGCGCGAATACCATCGTTCACAACGACGGCAACGGCGTTCTGCTGCGGGATTTTGGCGCCTCTTCTCCCCGGGGTGTCGAGATCACGGAGAACAGCATCTATGACAATGACGGGCTGGGCATCGAACTGGGCAGTGACGGCGTCACGCCCAACGATTCGCTCGATATGGACGACGGCCCCAACGGATACCAGAACTTCCCGGTCATCACGTCCGTCTCGGGGACCACGGTCGAGGGCGCGTTGCACAGCGAGCCCAACCAGAGCTACCGCATCGAGTTTTTCGGCAATGACCAGCGGGATCCGTCGGGCTTCGGGGAAGGCCAGACGTTCGTCGGGTCCCTCGAGGTGACCACCGACGCCGCCGGCGACGCGTCGTTTTCGCACACGTTCGGTTTCTCGGTAGACAACGTCACTGCCACGGCCACGAACCTGGCCACCGGGAACACGTCCGAGTTTTCGGGCATCCCGGTGCTGACGGTTAACGCCACCGGCGATGCTCCGGACATGAACCCCGGCGACGTCGTCTGTGATACGGGCAACCTCGTCATGCGCAATGGAGAGAGCGAACCCGAGTGCACACTCCGCGCCGCCATCGAGGAGGCCAATGCCTACGAAATGCCGCCCGTCGCCATTCACTTCGACATCCCCGCCGACGACGACCCGGGCTGTGACGGGGACGGCGTCTGCGTCATACAGCCGGAGACGAACCTGCCCGCCGTGCAGTCGCAGATCGAGATAGACGGGTACACGCAGCCCGGAGCGAAACGGGCCACCAACGCTATTGACGAACCCCTCAACACGGTGCTGAAGGTCGTGCTCGACGGCGTCGAGGCGTCCGCCGATGAGAAGACGCCCATCGGCATCCATCTGGCGGGGAACCAGAGCGAAGTGCGCGGCCTGAACATTCGCGGCTTCTGGAACGCCGACAACGACGACGGGGCCGGGGTGTTCATCACCGGGAATGAGAACCGGGTGGCGGGCTGCTTCATCGGAACCGACGTGACCGGAACGGAAGCCACCGCGCTGTCCTTCAACGGAACCGGCGTTGAGGTGGGCGATGTTTTGAATTTTTTAGATGCCGAGGACAACGTCATCGGAGAAGACGATTTCAACCTGATCAGCGGCAACCGCTTCGCCAACATCTCTCTGGAAGGCAGCGGCCATCGGGTCGTGGCGAACTTCATCGGCGTCGACGCCGCCGGCGAGACGGCCCTGAGCGATGCCTCGGGCTCGGAGAACGGCGTCCTTGTGAACGGCGAAGATATTTCCATCACCGACAACCTGATTTCGGGACATCCCGGGGCGGGCATTTTCATCGAAGGGAGCGAGCGCGTCGTCGTGGCGCGCAACGACATCGGGCTCAGCCTGAGCGAGAAGCCGCTCGGCAACGGGAAAGAGGGCGTCGTTGTGGGGGATATCTTCTTTAGCTCCCAGGACGTGCTCATCGGAATCGACCCGGACGGGTTTGGCGGCGACGGCAACCGCATTGCCTACAATGGGGGCAATGGGGTCGCCATCGTGGACGGCGACAACGTGTTCATCTCGGAGAACGCCATTTTCGAGAACGGCCTGCTGGGCATCGACCTGATCGGCGATGGGCCGACGCCCAACGACCCACAGGACCCCGACATGGGACCGAACGGCCTGCAGAACGCGCCGGTCGTTACGGGGGTGACCGTGACGGGGACCCAGACCACCATCACCGGCATGCTTGACA
>JALSSK010000371.1 GCA_026984335.1 Rhodothermales bacterium | reverse complement strand
AGCACCAGGCTTACAGACGAAAGCGTAGCCGCCGCCGATTCGACGGTGGCGGATTCCTTACGCGGCGTCGGCGTGCACATCGTCTTCCCGAGTGAGGAACAGCAGGTCTTCGAGCCGAGCCTCACGTTCGTCTGGCAGACGGCCGGCGCGGATACGTCGCAGACGTTGCGCTACCGGGTCAGCGTATGGCCGACCGAACCGAACCGCCCCGCCGACGAGGTCCCCGACGTGACGCCGCTCGTGCAGCAGACCCTTCGGCGCGCCACGGCTATGCTTTATCCCCCGGGTGCGCCGCCGCTGGAGCCGGGGCGCCCCTACATCGTTCGCGTGGACGTGCTCGACGGCTCCGGAAACGTCGTCGCGCAATCCACGCCGGTCCGCTTCATGATGGTTCCGCAGGACAAGGTGGGCTGGGATCTGCGGCGGACCTGGGATAATGCGATCCGGCAGGGTCGGCTTCAGGCCGTCATCACCCTGCTTGCGGAACTGCGCACCCCCACGCTCAGCCTTCTCGACCGGCAAGCCCTGCTCAACACCGGCGTACGGATCGACCTCGAGGATGGACCGTGGCTCCAGCTTTCGACGCCCGTCAACAGCATCCCCGATCTGGTTCAGCTTCCGTTTCTTCGCATCCTGACCTTGCCCGCGCCGCCGTGGTTCTCCGGCGCTTCCGAGGCTGATGTCGCTTCGGCGGTGGAGCCCGGCGCTTCGGCATCGACGAAGACGAGCTCTGCCGCAACGCATGCCCCGCGTGCATCCTCCGGGGCGACGCCCGTCGGGGCCGAATCGGTCGGAGTGGCCATCTTCGAGTTTGGCTTCGACGTGGAGGTCGTGCGCGCGCTCCTCGAGGAACGCGGCATCCCCTTTCGCACGCATTCTTTCCGTCGCGATCTTCGGATCGACGGGCGCAATCCCCGCGCCGCCGCGCACGGCCTGCTCACCATGCGCGCCCTCCTCGACTATCTCCCCCCGGAAGCCGAGGTGCACCTTTTTAACTTTGAGACCGAGATCGAATTCCGCGCCGCCCTCCGCTTCGCCGTCGATACGCTCGGCGTGCGGGTGGCTTCCAGTTCCGTTTCCTGGATGGATGCCTATGACGACTACGACGGAACGGGGTATCTCTTCGGAAGCACCCTCGGCGAGATCGTAGGCGACCACGCCGTGCTCGTCGCCGCCGCGGGCAACTTCGCGCGGAGCCACTGGGAAGGGACCTTCGCCGATACGGACAACGATCAGGCGCACAACTTTACCGACACGGACAACTTCCTGGAGATCGAACTCGACGGCAGTGAGGTTTACAATTTCCTTCTGAGCTGGGACGATTGGGCGAACCCGGAAGTCGACCTCGACCTGTATTTGTTCGATGAGACCGGCGAGGCGTTGTACGATGCGTTTGGGCAGCCGGTGAAGTCGATCAACCGACAAGGGGAGCGTCAGTTTGAGAAACCGACGGAACGCATACGGAGCTTCACGCCGCCGTATCCGGGCGTCCGGAAGTATCGTCTGCGGATTGCCGCGCACCGCTTGAAGCCCGGCGCTCCGCCGCCGCACTTCGAGTTATACATGTACCCGTGGCCCGAGGGCGGGATGCCCGAAGCGCAGCCTGAAAGCAGCCTGGCCGGCGGGCTGGCCGTGGCGCGCTCGGCTTCCGTGGTGCCCGTGGGCGCTACCGACTTCGTGCACAGCTCGCAGGGGCCCACGAATGACGGGCGCATCCGTCCCGACTTCGCCGCCGACGGGGTCGTGCGTGTGGGCGAGATCGAGGCGATGTGGCCCGTGGGCACCTCCTTCGCCGCGCCTCGGGTGGCTGCTGCGTTCGCGCACGTCTTCAGCCGGCATCCCGAATGGTCGGTCTCGGAGGCCATTCGCTTCGTGCGCCGCTTCAGTCTGAACGGCGACCAGGGGGCGGCCAAAGACAACCGGTATGGCTGGGGACCCATCGACTTCGACCGCTTGCGGGCTGCGCTCCAGTAACCCTTCGGCTCATCGTGCGCCTGCCGTTCGACGCGACGCTGTTTAAGATTTCCCCTCTCCGCAGCCGATAATAGCGGCGTGCAACCCTGCCCATTCCCCACCTCGGTTCACCCACTGCGGCACGCCGTGCAACTTGTCGTCTCCGGTTTTTGTTATACCTTCGGGTGAGCCGTGCAGCGCGTACTGAAAGTGTATGGCGCTTCCGTCCCTATATTCACCGCATGTGCAACAGGGCTTTAGTGCTTCGTCCGTTTGACTTGCACGTGTACTGATTTCCCATCGATGACTGCTACCCCCACACCCCATGCGGCGGACCTGGACTGGGTCCAGCGCATTTTTGATGGAGATGCCGAATCCTGGAACCGGTTTGTCAAACGATATTCCGACCGTGTCTGGCGTCGATCATGGCAGCTGTGCTATGAGGCATGTCCACACAAGCAGGGAGGCGTTTTTTGCGTGTTTCACGCATTGTCTGCCGGCGGTGTACAGCCGATCAGCGACGATCGGCGCAGCTGTGACGACGGCCTGGAAATTTACGCGTTCATCTTTGACTATCTGTACAAACGGGATCAGCGCACCGGAAAGCTGAAACACTATGACGGTCGCGCCAAGCTCGACACCTTCGTTTCCGCCGTGCTCCACGGTCATTTGCGCACCGACTGGATTCGGCACCGGCGGCGGCTTCGGGTCGATCAGATAACCCTCCCTCCGGAAATCCGGCGGCTCTCGCAGGAGGACCAGAAAGTGTTTAAACAAATGGTCATGCAGCGCTCGACGGAAACGATTGCGCGGAACGTGGGGCTTTCGGTCAAGGAGACCGAACAGGCTCAGGAACGAGTCACGCACGCGCTGATGACCAACGGAAACCTGCACCTGATCTTGCGCAATCCCGAAGGCGCGCTTGAAGACGCCGGAATGTTTGCCGACAGCGACACGCCTCGCATCATCCCGATGAGACGGGCCGTCGATCAGATATGGGAGAAAGTGTGCCTGCTGATCGGAGAATTGCCGGAACATCAGAAGATTTTGCTGGACATGGTGTTCGACAAAGAGCTGGATGCGAAAACCATTCTCAACCGGTGCGAAACCCTCAGGTTGGAACTGCCGGTGACACCCCGAAGCGGCAACGTCACCATTCACACCGTTTATCAATCCATTGACAGCATTCTCAGAACGCTGGGCAAGCAGATGCAGGAACGCTTTCCCGAAGTGCTCTCGGATGCGCTCAACTGGCTGGAAGATGACAGCCTCGGGTCTTTCGGATCCGTTTCCGTGAAGGGTCTGAAAGCGTTGTTGAAGAACATGGGCATTGGGTCGAATTTCCCTCCTACGCAAGACGAAAGGCGAGCCTCAAACACCCGTTCAGGATCATGATGATGACTGTAGAAAAAACCTTTCCGAACAGCAAATCGGGTTGCCCGATCAATCAGATGACCTTCGGCGAGATCGTTCGGTATTTGCAGGGGGGATATGAGCCGCCGGTTCAGCGTGCGATCGCTTCGCATGTGCAGTTCTGCAATGCTTGTGCCGCCGAACTGGAGCGCGTCAAGGCCCTGCGTAAGGTGGGCCGGCATCTCATGGATGAGCACCTCACGGATTTCGCCGAAGAGGCCGTTTCGGAAGAACCGCATCTGGAGCCGGCGCTGTTGGCTGCTTTCATTGATCGAGAACTTGCGCTGGAGGAAGCGGAGAAGGTGGTGGCCCATCTGGCTTCGTGTCATGCCTGCTATCAGCAGTTTGCAGCCGTGACGCGCGAGGTCGAGCGGCCCGTGCCGGCCCGCTACAAGACGCCTGCCGAAGCGATGGAGCCTCTGCTGGCGCCGGAGCCGACCGCTCCCGTGGATCTCGGAGCGCCGCTCCGCGAACTCTGGAATCGTGTCGCCGCATGGAGCGAACGCGTTCTGGGGGGACCCTGGCGCGCCCCGGCTGCCGCTCTTGTGCTCGGTATGCTCGTGATGCTGGCCATCCTGCCGAACCTCCATCGCTCCAATGTGATTTCCTTGCAGGCCGTGCAACAGGCTATTGCCAACCCGGATCAGGTCGTTAGCGGCGAAATGCCCGGTGTCACCCTCCGAAACGATATCTTGATCATCACGGCCGAGGCGGGAGAAGAAGTGGTCTTTACCTGGCCCGCCGTGAAAGAGCGGCCCGTGTCGAACTATCGCGTGGGCGTGTATGACGGGAAGGACCAGTTGGTCCTGGAGAAGGACGTGAAAGAAACGCGGTGGGAGATTCCTACGACGACCTTTGAGCCTGGAACACGCTATACGATCAACGTCGTTGCATTTTATGAGGGGGGCGGGGTTCGCCCGGTCATTCGCGGGCAAAAGATTGAGCGTGCCGAGTAGCCCTTGCGGTTTCCCCGCTGGATGAGACGCCGTTTTTCAAGGCTCATTTCCCGAAACGATCGTATGCGCCTCCGTCCTTTTCCGAGGGCGGAGGCGACCTGTTTTTCAGGGCGAGGCGGATGGCCGAAACGCTTCCCCGGTCTTGACGAGCGCGCACCGGGCGCGATTTAAAAAACGACGCTTTCTGCCGATACAAAGAGCACGTTCAGTGACGTTCGCGGAAAGGCGATTCTTCGGGCGTCATGTTTTGTTGTATCGGGCCGATCCTCTTCGAGAGACGCCGCATCCATCGCATGATCATGAGCAATGCCGTAGCGCTCCCCCACACGCACCTGACGAGCCGCCGGACCCGGAAAGCAGGCAGGCCCCTCTTTTCAAACCGGTTCCGTTTCCCCGGACAGCGGTTCTTCTACGGGCGGGCGCGGCTGTTTGCGGACCGGGTGGAGTTGAGAGGGTGGGGGTTGCGCGGGCGTTTCGTGCGAAGCATCCCCCTCCGCGCCATCGAGCGGGTGGAGTGGTGGACGGGGTCGATGCTGTGCAATCTGGAATTTTGCATGGAGGACGGCAAGACGTTCGGCATCTGGGTGGAAGGCGCGGGACGCTGGAAATTCGCCATCGACGGAAATGCCGTTCAGACGTTGCATCGCGCCCCGGCCATGCCGCAAGTCATGAAGGCCGTCGCTGCCTGAGGGCGCGCTCGCATGCTTAAGTTTCGATACGGACCCCCGATGCTTAATTGCGCCGGGGGTTTGTTGTTTATGCCGTATTTTGTTTCTTCAGGTCGGTCTCACACGGGGACAACAAGGTTATTTCTGCCCGGAAGCTGTTCGAGGAAAAGGAGCCATGAGGCTGAACGTTAGCCGTTACGTGCCCTGGATTGCCGGCGTCCTGCTGGCATGGAGCGCGCTCGTCCCCGGACTTCTGGAGGCGCAAAGCCTGGAGGGCCCCTGGCGCATTCACAGCCCCGCTCCCGACACCCTGATTCAGGACGGCAACCTGTTCGTCGTCGTTTCCGTGCGTGGAGGAGAGGCGCTCGACCCCGAGTCGGTGGCGCTCTACATCGATGGGGCCGATCTCACACGGCAGGCCAAAATCTCGGAGACGTCCATCCGTCTTCTGTATAACCGGTCGCTGGGGGGCGGGCGGCACGAAGTTCGGATCTCCGCGCGGAGTCAGCAGGGCGATCCGCTGCCGGAACTGCGGTGGACCTTTGCCGTGGAGGGGCCGCCGGCGGGAGCGACGCCCCGTCTGACGGCCGGTCGCCGGTTCGAGTTCTCCGGCAATACGATTATCGACACGCGCACCTCCGACTTTTCGGGCCGCCGCGATCTGCGGCAGGAGCCGCTCCGAACCTACGTCTTTCAGGCCGATGCCGAGGGGCAATACGGCGCGTTCACGTTTCCCGTACGGGTCTATCTGACCACGGACGAGAACGGGCGGACGCAACCACGGAACCGCTTTCTCTTCGGGCTTCGCTCCGAGCATCTGACCCTGCTTTTCGGAGACACCACACCGCTGTATAACCCGCTCATGATCGACGGCGCGCGCACGCGCGGGCTGCGAGGCGAAGTCACGTTCAACCCGATCCGGCTCTCCGCCGTGCGCGGACAGCTCCGGCGCGGCATCACCCCGCTGTTTGAGCCGGACTCGACGTTCGTGCCCGGCACGTTCGAGCGAACGCTCACGGCGTTCCGCCTCGGCATCGGCAGCGAGCGGTCCGTGCTGTGGAACCTCAACGTGGCGCATGCCCGGGACGACCCCGCTTCCATCTCACTCACCGACGCGCTCGAACTCGGCATCACGCCGATGGAAAACCTGGTTGTCGGCAGCGACCTGGCGCTTCGGCTCTTTCGCGGGCGTTTTCGCCTCGAAGGCGGCGCGGCGCTCAGCATCACCACGGAAGACCTCTCGCGCGGCGCAGCCACGAAAGCCGAGATCGATTCGCTCTTCGACGTGAACCTGCCCCTCGATCCGGCTTCGTACGACTGGCTCATCACGATCAATGCTTCCACCGTGCCGCTCCGGGTCGATAAGCTGTCTTCGCTGGCGTGGTACGTGCGGAGCCGCGTTTCGACCTCCGGACACACGCTCACGGCGGAGTTTCAGGAGGTGGGCGAGGCCTATTCGTCGTTCGGCAATCCGTTCCTTTTGAACGACCGGCGCACGATTACCGTCACGGATCGTTTCAAGGTCCTCGGCGACCGCCTCTCCGGCACGCTGCGGTATCGCCACTATGGCACGCCGCCTCGAAGCAACCCGTTGCTGGCAACGCTCACGGCCGATCTGTTTTCGGGGCAACTGGCCCTGTCGCCGTGGCGCGGGCCGACGTGGCTCTACGTGGGCGTGCGCCTGCACAACCGGGGCGCCACCGCCGACGGCACGGGCGAGCAGCGCACCGACACGCGCGTGGCCTCGTACTCGGCGGGGGGCTATCACCTCGCACGCACCGGCGGCTTTCAGCACGGCATCAACCTCTCATACACGTACACCGATCGGAGCGACCGCGTCCTGCCGAGCCTCGACAACACGACGCAGGCCTTCACCTTCGGGCTCAACGAGCAGTTCCCGTTCCCGCTTTATCTCAACCTTCAGGTCAACCGGTTGCGGGTGCGCTCGGGAGAGGACGAGACGCTTCAGGATCTGACGACGCTTTCGGGGCGGATCGGCTATCGGCTGCCGGAGCCCGAACTCAACGTCTCGCTCGGGCTTCAGAACACCCATACCGCTGAGACGGAGCTGTTGCTGCTGGCGGCCGAGCGTTCGGTGCTCATTCCTTCCTCGGACCGCTCCTCCCTCTTTTTGCGCGGCGTCTATCGCGTGCGGGGAAACATGGAAGTGGAGCTTCAGGTCGGCTACGATGCCTATCGCGGGGATGCCGAGTATACCGACCGGTACGTCATCCTTCGCCACCGGTACACGTTCTGACGGCGCGCTCACCAGCCGCCGCCCGCCCCGCCTCCGCCGAAACTGCCTCCGCCGCCGCCGAAGCCCCCGCCGCCGAAGCCTCCGCCGCCGAAGCCTCCGCCGCCGAAGCCTCCCCCGCCGTGCCGTCCACCGAAGCCTCCGCCCCAGATGATGATGGGGGGGCCGCCGTGCCGTCGGTAGGTGCGTCTCTTCCGGTTGCCGTTCCCCCCCTTCCCCCCTTTCCCTCCTTTGTCCCGCATGGCGGAGATGACGAAAAAGAGGATGATGAGGAGGATGAAGATGAGCGTGAAGTTGGGACCGCCGACGCCGCGGGAGGCGCGCGGCGTGCGTTCGGCGCTATATTCGCCCCGAGCCGCCCGCATGAGCGCGTCCACGGCGGCGGAGAGGCCGTCGTAATAGCGCCCCTGCCGGAAGTTCGGGAGGAGGATGTTGCGCACGATCCGGGCGGCGACGGCGTCGGGGATGGCCCCTTCGAGGCCGAAGCCGGTGGCGATGAACACCTTCCGGTCATCGCGCGAGACGAGGATCACGACGCCGTTGTCTTTGCCTTTTTGCCCCACGCCCCACTTCCGCCCGAGCTCGACGGCATAGTCGGAAGCCGGGACCCCGTTGAGGCTCGGCACGGTCACGACGACGATCTGGGTGGAGGTCGTGTCTGCATAGCCGGAGAGCTTCCGGCTGAGGAGGCGTTCTTCGGTGGGGGAGAGCAGGTCGCCCGCGTCGGTCACCCACCGGCCCGAAGGCGGGAGCACGTCGATGCGCTGCCCCTGCGCCGTCGCCGCGAAGCTCAGCGCGAGCAAACATCCGATCCATCCGGCTTTTATCCGGCGCACGTGCGTCTTCTTCATCGGTTGAAATCGACGGTGGGAGCTTTTTCCGATCCGGGCGCGGCCTCGAAGGGTGTCCGGCGCTCGAAGCCGAAGAGGCCTGCGATGATCGACGCGGGGAAGCGCCGCACCTTGGTGTTGTAGGCGCGCACGGCCTCGTTGTAGTCCCGCCGCGCGATGTTGATGCGGTTTTCCGTGCCTTCGAGCTGTGCCTGAAGGTCGCGGAAGGCTTCGGTGGCGCGAAGCTGGGGATAGTTCTCGGCCACCACGAGCAGCCGCCCGAGCGCGCTTCCGAGTTGGTTCTGGGCTTCCATGAATGCCTGCACCTTGGCGGGGTCCGTGAGGTCGTCCGCCGAAAGGTTGATCGACGTGGCGCGGGCGCGGGCGTTCGTGACCGCTTCGAGGGCGCCGCGCTCGAAGTCGGCGGCTCCCTGCACCGTGTTGACCAGGTTCGGGATGAGGTCGGCGCGGCGCTGATACTGCGTCTCGACGTTGGCCCAGGCCTGCTCGACGCGCTCCTCGGCATCGACGAGGCTGTTGTAGGTGCTGCATCCGGCGCAGCCGGCAAAGCCGACGAGCAGGAGAACGGTCAGAAGAGCAAGGGTTCCTTTGCTTCGCATAGAGGTCGGGGATCAGGGTTCGGTGAAGCGGGGCGAAAAGACGCCCGGGAATATACGCACGAATCGCCACCGGACATACGGGCGGCCACGCGCGGGGTTTCTCGGTATGAACAAACCGCCCGGCGACAGGGAAGGGCCGGATGCGCGGGCGGCGGGCAGGCGCGGAAGTTCACCAGTCCTGCAGACGACCGATGTTGAACTTGCGTCCGAGGCGTCCGATCTGTTCGGGGTCGATCGCTCCGACAATGTTCAGAAAGACGGTCTCGTCATAGCCCGGCTGAACGACCATGACGACCATTCCCGCGATCTCGCCGTCGTGAACCTTCACGTGCATGTCCACCTGCTCGTCGTCCTTGCGCACGCGGATGACGGTGTCCCATCCTTCGGCTTCGAGGCGGTCGGCCATCTCGGAGGCGCGGCGGGCCACGTCGTCGAACTCGGAGCGGCGGAGCGGGAAGCCGCGCACCTGAATGGCCCGCAGCCCGGCAAGCATCTCGGCGAGGTCGGGGTCCTCATAGCGGGAGGCTTCGGCCACGAGGCGGAGGAGCGGGCCCTTGATGCTCACTTCGAGGGTGGGTGAAGCGTCGAACCAGGCTTCGAAGGTACGGAGGTCCACGTAGCCCGGGGCGTCTTCGAGCCGGTTCTGGGCGTGGACCACGCCGGTCAGGCCGAGGAGCAGGAGCCCGTAGAGGAGCGTTCGGATGCGCATGATGCTTCTTGCGTTAGGGGAGCAAAGCCGGGGTTATTCCGGAGGGTCGTGGGCGAACGCGCCGAGCGCCTCGTGCATGGGGCCGAAGACGTGCGCGTCGAGCACGTCGCGGTGCACCGAAGCGCCCGTCTCCCGCCCGACTTCGGAGAGGTAGGCGAGCGTCCACTTCACCTCGGCGAGCGCCTGTTCGACCGCGACGCCGCCGGGCGCGGGGCGGGGCGGACGCGTCACGAGCGCCGCCAGGACCACGAGGGCGACGAGGACGGCCATCGCCAGGGCGGGACGGGCCGTGTGCCGCCAGGCGCGGGCAAGGCCGTCGCGGATGTGGCGGCGCCATTCGGCGCGCGCCCGGCGGCGGGCCTCCCGGAGCACGGCGCGCGTCACGCGGGGCGGGCACTCCGGCAGCGACATC
>JALSSK010000370.1 GCA_026984335.1 Rhodothermales bacterium | reverse complement strand
GACGGACTTCCCGCTGCTCGAATGGGACGAGGACGAGCAACGCTACGCGGCCCGGCATCATCCCTTCACCGCGCCCCGCACCGAAGACCTCGACGCCATGTTCGACGACCCCGGCGCGACGAAGGCCCGGGCGTACGACCTCGTGCTGAACGGCTTCGAGATTGGCGGCGGCTCGATCCGCATCCACAGCCGGGAAGTGCAAAGCCAGATGTTCCGGCTCCTCGGCATCGACGACGAGGAGGCCGAGCGACGGTTCGGCTTCCTCCTCGACGCCTTCCGCTACGGCGCGCCGCCCCACGGCGGCATCGCCCTGGGCGTTGACCGCATCGCCATGATCCTTGCCGGCGGCGCCTCACTGCGCGAGGTGATCGCGTTCCCCAAAACCCAGAGCGCCCAGGAACTCATGGTGCAGTCGCCCGACACCGTGGACCCGCACCAGCTCGAAGAACTGCACATCCGCGTGGTGATGCCCGAGGAAAAATAACGGGGCGGGTTTCCGAGCGGCGCCTCTCCTCCGGACCATCTTTCCGAGGGAAAAAGCCTTTTTCGGATCGCTCGGAAGGGGCCTTTTTCGCCACATTTTCGCCGCGCCGCGCATTAAGCATCTCTCGGAATCAACGATACCAGAGGGGAGTCGTACCACTCTCCTCCCATCGTTGTGGCCCTGAGACGCGCACAAAGAGGTCTCGCAGGAGCTTTCCTGATGCTCCTCGCCGTTTTTCCGGCGCATCCGCTCTTCGCCCAGCGGGCGCGCCGCGACGTGCCCGTGCCCATCGCCGAGGCCCGGCGAGACACCGACGGCGACTTCGTCCCGGACCGCCTCGGGGACACGCTCACCGTGGCCGGGTACGCCACCGTCGGCTCCGGCGTGCTTCATACGAACCGCCTCCAGCTTTTCCTTCAGGACGACACGGGCGGCATCGGCGTGATCGACGACGCGATCCCGCATCCCGTAGCGGAAGGCGACAGCCTCATCGTCACCGGCATCGTGGCGCAACGGGCGGGGCTGACGCACCTGCGGCCGCTGTATTACAGCACCCGTCGCGCCCGGGGCCCGACCCCGTCGCCGTTGGAACTGCCCCTCGCACAGGTCCGCGACGAGCGCTACGAGGGCAGGCTCGTCACCGTGACGGGCCGCGTGCTCCTCAAGGACCGCGCCTCGAACGGCGGACAGTACCTGACCCTCATGGACCCCGAGGACAACGACGCGCGCCTTCAGGTCTATGCCGAACGCCAACGAAGCAACGACATCGACCTTTTGCACGCCACGGTGGGCGACCTCTACCGCGTCACCGGCATCGTGTCGCAGTTCGACCGGGAGGAACCGCTCGACGCAGGGTATCAACTCTTCGTCCGCTCCCAGAGCGACCTCGTGCGCTCCGGCCTCCCGAACCGGCTCTTCCGGCAGATGAGCTATGCGGCCCTGCTCCTGCTCATCCTCGCGCTCGCCGGCGTGATCCGTATGCGCGGGCAGGTGCTCCGGCGCACCCGGCAGCTCACCGAGACGGACCGACGCTTCCGTTCCATCTATGAGGGCGTGCTCGACATCATCCTCGTCGCCGACGCCGAGCGCCTCATCCTCGCCGCCAACCCCGAAGCCTGCCGCGTGCTCGGCTATCCCGAAGCCGTCCTTCGAACCCTCCACCTCCACGACCTCTCGGACGACATCCGGTGGGACGACGTCCTCCACCACACCTCGGACGCCGAACCGCCCGTCTTCGAAGCCTGCCTGCGCACCCGCACCGGTCAGGACGTGTTCGTCGGCGTGCGCGCCAACCGCATCGAGATCACAGGGCAGGAGCAGTGGCTGCTCGTCATGCACGACATCACGCAACGCAAGGCGCACGAGGCGCAGCTCATCGCCGCCAAGGAACGCGCCGAAGAGATGACCCGCCTGAAGTCGTCTTTCCTCGCGAACATGAGCCACGAGGTGCGCACCCCGATGAACGGCGTCATCGGCATGACCTCTCTCCTCGAACAGTCGAACCTCGACCCCGAACAGCGGGAATACGTAACCATCATCCGCCGAAGCGGCGACGCCCTGCTCAGCTTGCTCGACGACATCCTCGACTTTTCAAAGATCGAGGCGAATCAGT
>JALSSK010000369.1 GCA_026984335.1 Rhodothermales bacterium | reverse complement strand
AAAGCCCGCAGGCGGCGACGATGACGGAGACGGGAGGTCTTCGCCAGGTTTTTGTCGAAACGACCGGCATGGTCTATCGGTTCGGTGGTAGTTTGAACGGTCGTCGCCTGCGCCGGATCATTCGAGTACGCCATGGAGATTTTTCAGGAACTGTTCTACCGGGGGTTCAACCTCCTCGAGCTCGTCGGCTTCGTGACGGGCGTGCTCTACGTGGTGCTGAACATCCGGCAGAACATCTGGTGCTGGCCCGTGGGCCTCGTGAGCGTGCTGGCGTACCTGGTCGTCTTCTACGAGGTGCGGCTCTACGCGGATGCGGGCCTTCAGGTGATCTACGTAGCGCTGTCGATCTATGGATGGTATTACTGGCTTCACGGGGGCGAGGCACACACGCAGGCCCGGGTGATTCACGTCACCCGGCGGCAGAGCCTCACGCTGGCGCTCGTCGCCGTCGCGGGCACGGCGGCGATGGGCTATGCGCTGGCGCACCATACGGACGCCAGCCTGCCGTACTGGGACTCGGCGACGACGGTGGGGAGCCTCGTCGGGCAGTGGCTCACCTCGAAGAAGATCCTCGAGAACTGGCTCGTCTGGATCGCCGTCGATGCGCTGTACGTGGGCGTTTATCTGTACAAGGGACTGTATCTGACCACGTTGCTTTTCGCCATCTTCCTCGGGCTGGCGGTGATGGGGTACTTCGCATGGAAAAAGACGCTGTGAAACGGGTAGTGCTCACCGGCGCGGAGTCCACGGGCAAGACGACGCTGGCCCGCCGGCTGGCCGAGCATTACGGGACGGTGTGGACGCCGGAGTACGTGCGCCTGTTCGTCGAGGCGAAGGGACGGCTGCCCGAGGCGTCGGACGTGGAGGCCATCGCGCGCGGTCACCTCGCGGCGGAGGTGGCGCTTCTGCCGAAGGCGCGCCGCGTGCTCTTCCTCGACACCGACCTCATCTCGTCGTGCGTCTACAACGTGCATTATTTCGGCCACTGTCCCGCGTGGATCGTCGAGGCCTCGTATGCGCGCCACGGCGATCTCTACCTGCTCGCCGCCGCCGACATCCCGTGGACGCCGGACCCCGGTCAGCGCGAGAGCCCCGCCGTGCGTGAGCTTCTCCAGCGGCGCTTCGAGGCGGAACTGGCGCGGCGCGGCGTGCCGGTGGTGACGGTCGGCGGCCCGCTCGAAGCGCGCCTGCGCACGGCCATCGCCGCCGTGGACCGGCTGCTCGAAGATGAGGCGGAGCCCCGCCGGAACGCATGAAAAAAGCCCCGTCCCGGCGAACCGGGACGAGGCCTTTTTCGAAGCGGGGCGGATACGCGTCAGAACGTGTACCGGAAGCCGAGCTGCATGAACCAGCGCGAGCTGAACGTGCCGAAGTCCTTGACGAGCGTGTCGAAGAACTTCTCTTCGGTCGGCGTGCGTTCGGGGTCGAACTCGAGCCGGTAGGTCGGCGTCAGGTCGCCCTTGTCCGGGTCGCGGAAGCCGCGGAACTCCACCAGTTCGAAGCCGCCGTTGCTGCTGCTGGTGAACTTGTTATAGCGCTTGCCCCAGTCGCTGTTGAGCAGGTTGGTGAAGTTGAAGATGTCGAGGGTGATCTCAAACTTCTGCTTGCGCCCGGCGATCTTTCCGAACACTTCCTGCGCGATCTTGAGGTCGAGGATGTTCTCGAAGGGCAGGCGGCTGCCGTTGCGCTCGGCGAACTTGCCGCGACGGCTCTTGAGGTAGTCGCTGCTCTCGATGAAGCGGTCGAGCGCGGCGGCGTCTTCGGGGCTGAGGCCGGTCAGTTCGCTGGCGCTGTTGGGCACGTAGAACAGGCCGAAGTCGCGGAAGCCCGGCGCTCCGATGAGCGCATCGCTGTTGTCGATGGTGTAGTTGAACGGCCGTCCACTCTCGCCCGTGTAGAAGAGCGAAATCGTCGTGGCGAGGTTGTTCAGGAAGTTCTTCTTGAAGACCACCGAGGCAAGGATGCGATGCCCGATGGAGAAGTCCGAGCGCGTCTGCCGCAGGTTGTTCGGCAGGTAGTCGGCCACTTCCATGCTGCGCCAGAGCGTGTTGATCTGCGACGAGGTGCCGTCGTTGACCACGTAGGCGTCGCCGTAG
>JALSSK010000368.1 GCA_026984335.1 Rhodothermales bacterium | reverse complement strand
CAGAATCTCGGTCGGCTCGACGGCCTTTTTGATGTCCGCCACCTCCTTCATCATCTTCTCGTCGACGTGGAGACGTCCGGCGGTGTCGATGATGAGGATGTCGCGTGCCTTGCGGCGGGCCTCGGAAACCGCTTCGCGCGCCACGCGCACGGCGTCCTGCACGATCTTGCCGTCTTCCTCTACGGCGTACACCGGCACGTCGATGGAGGCGGCCAGCATCTTGAGCTGATCGACGGCGGCGGGACGGTATACGTCGGCGGCAGCGATCATGGGGGCGCGCCCCTTGCTCTTGAAGTAGTTCGCCAGCTTCCCGCAAAACGTCGTCTTCCCCGAACCCTGCAATCCGGCCACGAGGATCACTGTGGGCGGCCGGGGCGAGAACGCGACGTCTACGCGCGTGTCTCCGAGAAAATGCACCAGTTCGTCATAGACGATCTTCACGAGCTGCTGCCCGGGCGAGACGGACTTGAGCACCTCCTCCCCCAGCGCCTTTTCCTTCACGCGCTCGGTGAAGTCCCGCGCCACCTGATAGTTCACGTCGGCATCGAGCAGCGCGCGCCGAATCTCCCGCATCGACTGCGTGATGTTCAGCTCGTTGATGCGCCCCTGTCCGCTGATGTTCTTCAGGGCGCCTTCAAGTTTTTCGCTAAGACTCTCGAACATGAAGGTTGGTCTCGGTCACTGTTTAAAAACGGCCCGACCGCCGCGAATTCGGCAGGCTGGAGCCGTTCTCCGTCCGTCTATGCACAGACGAGATAATTTAAAGCATCAGGAAGGCAATTCCAACGTAAACGGGCGTCTCTTGTGCCGCGCGCCTCCTCGCCCGAAGCCCGTTCCCGCCTAATCCTCCGTATTTTCACGGGCGCGTAAAAGGTCGATGGTTTCGACGGCGTGCCGCAGATGCGGGATCACGATGGACCCGCCGACGACGAGCGCCACGTGCAGGGCCTCATCGAGTTCTTCATCCGAAAAGCCCGCCGCCACGCAGTTGCCGAGGTGATAGTCGATGCAGTCATTGCACCGGAGCACCATCGAGGCGACGAGGCCGAGCAGCTCCTTCGTACGGGCTTCGAGGGCGCCGTCCCGATAGGCGGCGGCGTCGAGACTGAAGAAGCGCTTCGTGCCGAGGTGCTTCTTCTCGTCGAGGATGCGCCGGTTCATGCGCGCCCGATAGGCCTCGAAGGCGGCGAGACGATCCGGTTCGTGGTTCTCATGCATGTGCATCTTCAGCTGGTCGGGGAACGATCCGTGGTATGTCGCGCGCGTTTCGTAGTTTCGCCGGAAACCCGCTCCTCTCCCCAATCGCTCATCCCGTGAAAACGACCGCACAGGCCAAAGAGGCACTCCGCGAACGGTTTCGCGCCTTTCGCGCGCAACTGAGCGAGGCGGAATACCGCGCGCGTTCCCGCGCCATCGTCGCGCGCATGCTGACCGTACCGGAACTCGGGCAGGCCGAGACGATCCACGTCTACCGGCCCATGACGGCGCGTCGCGAAGTGGATGTGCGCCCACTCATGGCCCATCTGGCGACGAAAAACAAACAAATCGTGCTTCCCGTCGTTGTTACTTTTGGACGAGCGAAAGCCGGTGCGCCGCGCCTCCGTCTCGTCCGTTTGACCGGCGAGACCACGTTCCGGGTCAACCGATGGGGCATCCATGAACCCGTTGGTGGGGAAACCGTTCCTCCGGAAGCGCTCGATCTCGTGATCGTCCCTGCGCTCGGAGCCGGACGCAACGGCTTTCGCATCGGACAGGGACTCGGCTATTATGACGAGTTTCTCGCCGGGCTCACCGTGCCGACGCTGTGCCCGGTCTATGCCGAATGCCTCGTCGAGTCCGTGCCTGCGGAGCCGCACGACGTCCCCGTCTCGATCCTCGTCACCGAGCACGAGGTCGTCCGGACGACGCCCACCGTAACCTCCCCGAGCGAAGAACCGTAACACGCCTGACACCTAAAACGGGACCTCATCAAGGATGAAGACGCGCACTCGCAGATCCGTACAAGAGCCGGAACAGGACACCTCGGCATTCCTTTACGAAGCGGAAGAAGAGGACCTTCTCAACCTCGAAAACCTGACGGAAGAGGAACTCGAAGCCATGCTTTTCGAGGAGGATGACACCTCTTCGAAAAGTCCTTTCAACCTGCCCACCCTCGCCGGGCTTTCCCTGATCCTCGTCGGGGTTGGCTATATTTTTCAACAACTCGGCCTGTGGAACGGACTCGATTTCAGTCTGCTGGCGGGCATGCTTCCGTGGCTGGCGGGCATCCTCATCATCCTGCTGGGCTTCGGCGTGCTCTCGTGGAGCCCCGAACGGAAGAGACAACGCGCGCGCATGCGCGCCGAGGCCGCGGCTCGGAAGGCCGGTTCCCGCAAGAGCGCCCGGGCCCGCGCCTCCAAAGCAAGCAGCGCGAAGCGAAGCGCCGCTTCGAGCTCCCGCGCCAGGGTGAAGGCGACCCAGGTCAAACGACGACTCCAGAAATCGCGGAACAAGAAAATTTCGGGCGTGTGCGCCGGCCTCGCCGAATATTTCGGCATCGACCCGACGCTCGTTCGTATCGCCTTCGTAATCGGCACGATTGCCTCCGGAGGGCCGTTCATCCTGGCCTACATCATCCTGGCGATCATCATGCCGAACCCGGACAAGCCGCCGAAATTGACCCCGGAAGAGCGCATCAAAATCATCCGCGACAGTTGATACCGCGTGCCCCTCCGATGCCCCGTGTTCCGGAACAATCAACCTCAAACCCCATCGATGAGCATGACGAAAAGCCTGACCCGATCCCGCCACAACAAGATGATCGCCGGAGTGTGTGGCGGCCTCGCCGAATACTTCGGGTGGGACCCCACGCTCGTCCGCGTCGGATACGTGCTCGCGAGCGTCCTCTTCGCGGGTTTCCCCGGCCTGCTCGTCTACATCATCCTCGCGCTCGTCATCCCGCAGCGGTAGCCTCCTCCGCTCACACCGCCCCCTCGTCCGGCAGCATTCCCGCCATCGCGAGTTGGAACCGGTCCGGGTGGAAATACCGGCGGACGGCTTCGTTCACCGCCTCGAGGGTCACGGCGGAGACTTCGTCGGGGAAACGGTCGAGGTACCCGACGTCGAAGCCACGCTCGGCGTTTCGGAGGAGCGTGGCCGCCAGCCCCGTAGTCGTCGCCATATCCACTTTGAACTTCCCCGTGACGGTGGTCTGCTTCTCGGCCAGTTCCGCTTCGGTCGCCCCGCCTTCGACGAACCGTTGCACCTCGGCCACCGTCGCTTCGATGCCCCGTTGAACGTTTTCCCGGCTCAGCGTGACGCCGACCTGCCAGTGTCCCTCATAGTCGGCGCTGATGCCATACAGGCTGGAGTTGATCCCGTAGGTGAGCCCCATCTCGTCGCGGATGACGCTCATGAGGCGCGCGGAGAAATTGCCGCCGAGGATGAAGTTGCCGAGGAAGAGGGGGAGGTATGCCGCATCCTGACGTCGCACCGGGAGGCCGTGTCCCATGCGGACGTCCACGTTCTGTTTGTCCGGGACGGGCACGAGGCTGCGCCCCGGCGCTTCTTCCTCGGCATGCTCGGCGTACGAGGCCTGCTCCGTGCCCTGCGTCCACGCGCCGAGGCGCTCCCGCAGGACGGCCTCGGCGGCCTCCACATCGAGGTCGCCGACGAGCGCCGTCGTCAGATCGTTCGCGCCGAAGTGTTTCGCATGAAAGGCCCGCACGTCATCCACGGTGATCGTAGCGAGGCGCTCGAGGTCTTCTTCCGGCGGGGGCTGATAGTTCGGATGTGCCCGCCCGTAGATCCGCCGGGAAAGGGCCGCGGAAGCCTGCGAAGCCGTGTTCTCCATCGAGCGCCGGAGCGAGGCGGCCAGTTGTGCCCGCGCCTTCTCGAATTCCCCGGCGTCGAAAAGCGGCTCGATGAGCTCCTCCGCCAGAATGGCCAGCACCTCGGAGAGATCGTCTCGGAGGACGCGACCGGAGAAAACCACCCGGAGACCGTCGGAGAAGAACTGAAGCTGCGCGCCCCGGCTCTCGAGCGCCTCGGCGATGGCGAAGCGGTCCCGGCGGCGGGTGCCCTTGTCGAGGAGCAACACGGCCAGATCCTGAACCAGGTCCTGACCCGCGGCGAAGTCGGGGTAGACCTTGAAGGACCCCCGGATCGCCACGACGTCGCGCACGAGCGTGCGAAGGGCGAGCATCCGACACGCCCCCGCCCGGCGCTCTTCCACACGTTCCGCGAAGGGCCTGGTCTCGGTATCGATGGACATGGAGCAAGCTTGTTTTTTTGAGAAAGAAAGGCGGCGGTGGGATCAGTCGTCCCGCGTGGGAATGTAGTGCCCGACCGTTTTTCGCTCGTCCACGAGGTAGGCGCTCGCGACGCGCCGGACGTCCTCGAGCGTGACGCGGTCGATGCGGTCGAGGTAGGTGGTGTACAGCTTCCAGTCGCCCGCCGCGATAGCCTCGTTGAGCCGGCTGGCGACGGCGAACGGGCCGTCCCGGCTGAAGGCTTCTTCCGCCTTGAGCTGGCTCTTCGCCCGCGCGAGTTCGGCTTCCGAAAGTCCCTCTTCCTTGATCCCTTCGAGCGCTTCTCCAATGGCGCGCTCCACCTCTTCGTGCGTCCGCTCCGGCGCGAGCATGGCGAGCACGTAGAAGAGACCGGGGTCCCGGAACCGCGAAGCCGAAGCAAAAACGTGGGTGGTCAATCCCTGGTCGGTGAGGCGGCGGTAGAGACGACTGTTCTTGCCCGTGGCGAGCGCCACCGCCAGCACGTCGAGCGCGTCGGCGTCGGGGTCGAGGGCGGCGGGCGATTTGTAGGCGATCATGACCGAGCCGAGCTGCCCCGCCTGCCGCACGGCGAGCCACCGCTCTCCGCGTTGCTCGGGCTCCTCCGTGTACACCGTCGGGATGGGCTCGGGCGAGGACGGGATCTTCCCGAATTGAGCCTCCACGAGCCGGAGCGCTTCCGCCCGGTCGAAGTCGCCGATGATGCTGACGGTGGCGTTGTTCGGCCAGTAGAACGTGTCGTAAAAATGCCGGAGCCCCACGGTGGTCACGTGCTCGATGTCGCTTCGCCAGCCGATGGTGGGATGATGGTACGGATGCGCCACGAAGGCGGCGGTCCACACGGCATGATAGAGCTTGCGCATCGGCTCGTTCTCGCCCCGGTCGAACTCGTTGAGAATCACCGTTCGTTCGCTCTCGAGGTCTTCCGCACTGATGCGCGCGCCCCGCATCCGGTCGGCTTCGATCTCTATGGCGAGGGCAAGGTGTTCCTTCGGAAGAAGCTCATAATAGTTGGTCCGGTCGAGCCACGTGGTCGCGTTCACCTGTGCCCCCACCCGTTGAAGCACGTTGAAGATGGTGGTCCCCTTCTCTTTGTTGAAGCGCTCCGTGCCTTTGAACATTAGATGTTCGAGAAAATGGGTCGCGCCGGTGAGACCGACCGACTCGTTCCGGCTGCCCACACGGTACGTGACCATGAACGTGACCACGGGCGCGGCCGCTTCGGGCAGCAGGAGCACCTGTAAGCCATTGCTTTTCAGCAGGTATTCCTCGATGCCGCCGGACGATTCGACGAAGGTGAACGCCTCGGGAACGTCCCGGCTGAGGCCGGCTTCGTTTTCGATGACTTGCATGGGCTCAAACGTGGCTTCGATGACCCGGCGCGCGACGGCGTGAACCGAAAGGTTTCGCGCGGCGCACCGGGAAGGGGCGAAAGGAAAGGGAATATACCCCTCGCGCGGGAAATGTTTCTCCGAGAAGGGCGTCGATTATTTCTCGTCCCCTCACTGGCATTTCTGCCTCTTCCGGGAGTACTTTTGCCACAGGATCGGCCTCTCCCCTGCGATTTTTCCTTTGTCTTTCTCTCACGCGCGCCCATGATCGGCGCGGGTCCTTTTTCCGGAATGCACACGCACCGTCCTTTCCTTTTGCTTCTTCTCGGTTGCCTGGCTTGTTTCGCGCGAACGGCCCCGGCGCAGTCGCTCGAGGGGGGGGCGCGCGCGGTGGCGCTCGGCAGCGCCGCCACCGCGCTCCACGACGACGTATGGGGGCTTGGCAACCCGGCCGTGTGGGCCACGCGCGAGGGCCGCGCCGTATCGTTCTTTGCCAGCGAAGCGTTCGGGCTCTCGGAACTCCGCCTCGGCGCGATGCAGCTTGTCGAGCCGACGCGCTTCGGCGCATTCGCCCTCGGCGCGCGCACCTTCGGCTTCGACGGCTTCCGGGAGTCGCACCTCGACCTCGGCTACGCGCGCGGCTTCAGCCTCGGCACCTCCCGCAAGATCCATCTCGGCGTGCGCCTGCGGTACTATCAGGTCTCTATCGAGAAATACGGCAGCCGGGGCACGGTGGGGCTCTCGGTCGGATGGCTGGCGGCGGTGCTCCCAAAGGTGTACGCCGGCTTTCAGGCGACGAACCTCAACGCACCCAGGCTCGCCGGGCGCGAGGAGTTCGAGCGGACGCTCTCCTTCGGTCTGAGTTACCTCCCCGACCCGCGCTTCCGCCTCCTCGCCGACGCCGTCAAGGACGTCCGTTTCCCGCTCTCCCTGCGCGCCGGGCTGGAGGTCCTTCCGGTGCAGGCGCTCGCGCTCCGGGCCGGCGTCACCACCGAGCCGACCCGCTTCACCACGGGCGTAGGCGTCCGCCTGAGCCGCCTCGCCGCCGACGTGGCGGCGGAACGGCACGAGGTGCTCGGCTGGTCGCCCGCGTTCTCCCTCAGCGTGCTCTGGTGAGCGAGGCCATGCCGCGCGCCCCTTCTCCCCTCGCCCCCCGCACCGGCAGCGCCCGGCGACCGCTGCCGCACCTCCTCCCCGTGCTTGTCCTCTTCACGCTCACGGTCCCCGCACGCGCACAGGTCGGACCCGACACGACCACGGTCGAGCAAGACGTGCAGAACGCCCTCGAAGACCTCGACGTCGAAAACGGCGACCCGACCCAGCTCGTCGAGCGGCTCACCTACCTCGCCGAGAACCCGCTCGACATCAACGCCGCCACGGCCGAGGAGCTCGCGCAGATCCCGGCCATCAGCCTGCCGCTCGCCCAGAAGATCGTGCAGTTTCGGGAGAACTTCGGCCTCTTCGGCTCGATCCCCGAGCTTCGGACCATCGAGGGCATGACCGGCGAGGTGTACGACCGCGCCCGACCCTACCTCACCATCGGCAAGACGCTCGAACCGACGGCTCCCTCCCCGCCGCGCTATCCGCCGCCCCCCTCTTTCCGCGAAGTCCTCGGAGGGCTTCAGTATGAGTTCATCGAGCGCATCACGCGCCGCCTCGACCTCGGGCGCGGCTTCTCGGACGACACCTCGCGCACGACCTACCTCGGCTCGCCCGAACGGCTCTATACCCGCCTCCGCGCCCGCTTTCGACGCCGCTTCAGCCTGAACCTGACCCTCGACAAGGACCCCGGCGAGCCCTTCAAATGGGATCCCGGCACGAACACGTATGGGTACGATTACGTCTCGGCGCACCTCGCCCTTGCCGACTTCGGGCGGATCAAGACGCTCGTCGTCGGCGACTTCGACGCGAGCTTCGGACAAGGCGTGGTGCTCTGGCGGAGTTTCGCCCCGGGGAAGAGCCGCGAGGCCGTCCGGCCCGTGACGCGCTTCGGCTCCGGCATCCGGCCCTACGGCTCCACCGAAGAGAACCGCTTCTTCCGGGGCCTCGCCGCCACGGTCATGCTCACGCCCCGGCTGGCCCTCTCCGGCTTCGCCTCGCGCCGCAGCCTCGACGCCTCCGTGCTCGAACCCGACACCACCGCGCTCGAACCCGGCGTGCCGGTCGGCGTGACGACCACCTTTTCGACGAGCGGCCTCCACCGCACCCCCACCGAACTCGCCCGCAAAGACGCGCTCACCGAGACCTTCATCGGCGGCGACGTCAGCTTCTCCACGGGCCTGGCCCGGGTTGGCGTGGTGGGCTATCACGCGACGTTCGACCGCGCCGTGCGCCCGGGCGACGCCCCCTTCCGACGCTTCGACTTCTCGGGCAAGCGCGCCGCCATGATCGGCGTCTACGGCCATGCTCCGCTCGGCTTCGCAACGTTCTTCGGCGAGGCGGCGCGCGCACCCGGCAATGTTTTCGGCGGCGTCGGAGGCGTGACGGCGCAACTCTCGTCGGACGCCGAAGCGGTCGTGCTCTTCCGCACATACCCGAAAGACTTCGTCAGCCTCCACGGCTTTGCTTTCGGCGAGCGAAACGGAGCCACTCAAAACGAAACGGGCGTTTATGTGGGGTTCCGGCTCCACCCCGACCCGAGATGGCTCATTTCCGGCTATTTCGACCAGTACCGCTTCCCGTGGCTCCGCTTCGGCGTCCCCCGCCCGACGGTGGGCCACGAAGCGCTCCTCGTCGTCGAACACCATCCCCGCCGGTGGATCACGGTGTACGCACAGGCGCGCACCGAGACGAAAGAGGCCGGCGCGAAACTGCCCGACGCCGGCGGCCGCCTCCTCGACGGCGTGCGCCCCCGCACTCGTCAGTCGCTTCGCCTCCATGGAGACTATCAATTCAGCCGCGCCCTCCGTTTCCGCGCCCGCATCGAAGCCGTGCGCTTCTTCGAGGCCGGGGAGCCGGACGCGTACGGCGTGCTCGTCTATCAGGACGTGCGCTGGCGACCCCGCCCCTGGCTCCAGCTCGACGCCCGCCTCGCCCTCTTCGACACGGACGGCTTCGACGCGCGTGTCTTTGCGTATGAAAACGACCTGCTCTATACCTTCGCCGTGCCCTCCTTCTCGGGCCGCGGGCAACGAATGTACGCGCTCGCGAAGATCGCTCCCGACGACCACCTGACCCTTCAAATCAAGCTCGCCGCCACGCGATTCGAAGACGTCGAAACGGTCGGTTCCGGACTCGACGAGACGGCCGGCAACCGCCTCCGCGAACTACGCCTACAGATTCGATGGAAATTCTAAAGATTTGTCTCGGGATTTTTTTCTATTTTGTCGGCACTTTCCATGTGGCGCATTAATGATCCCCCTTCCTTCGATTTTCACGCACCTTCGACCGATTCTTAGCCGCCTTAACTTCTCAGTACCCGGATCGGTCTTCGCATTATTCATCCATGCCAGGAGAAGAACGCCCGCGACTTCTCGTCGTCGAGGACAATCTCGATACGCAGAAATTATTGGAATACCAGCTCCGAACCCACTTCAGCCTGACACTGGCGCGGGGGATCGATGAGGCGCTACAGGCGGCGGCTGACGCCCGCTTCGACCTCTTCATTCTCGACATCAACCTCGGAGAAAAACGAACCGGCATCTATCTCCTCCAGCGCCTCCACGAGATGCCCGCCCACCGCGATACGCCCGCCCTCGCGCTGACGGCCTATGCCCTTCCCGGCGACCGGGAGCATTTCCTCAAGCTTGGCTTCCACGCCTACATGAGCAAGCCTTTTCTACGCGAAGACCTCCTGCAAACCATCCGCAATGTGCTCGCCGTAACGGGGAGATGAGACGTTCCCGCAGGATCCGATCCGCCCTTACGGTATCACTGATACAGCCTTTCGAGTGCGCGGCGGGCGCGCGGATCATCGATCCCTTTCATAAGCTCGAGGGCCTTTCCAGCCTCTTGCGACCCCGGATCTTCTTCGATGATGGCCCTCAGTTCATCGATGAACACGCCGTCGAAGTCTTTCTGCATCCCATGGATGCGTGTAGAAAGAGCATGGATGGCCTCCGTCAACCCGCCGTCCCCGAAGGCTTCGTCGATAGCGGCTTCAAAGTCCGCTCCGAAGGCTTCGTCGATAGCGGCTTCAAAGTCCGCTCCGAAGGCTTCGTCGATAGCGGCTTCAAAGTCCGCTCCGAAGGCCTTGTCGAAAGCGGCTTCAAAGTCCGCTCCGAAGGCCTTGTCGAAAGCGGCTTCAAAGTCCGC
>JALSSK010000367.1 GCA_026984335.1 Rhodothermales bacterium | reverse complement strand
GCTCGATCTCCACAACGTCTTCCGGCCCGACGCCCCCGTGTTTCGCATCACGCGGGAGGAAGCCCTTCGGAACGCGCCCGACGCCTCCGGCCCGTATTTCCGTGTGCCGAAGGTGATCGAATAGCCCTTTCGCTGCTTCCGGGCGTCCCGCGCATCTATCACCACCCACATTCATGGCTAAGAAAAAGCAGTCCCGGAAAGGCAGGGCCGCCGCTCGACGCGCGGCGCTACCGGCGTGGTTCGACGCGTGGAACCGGCTCTCGGATCGCACGCAGCACCTCATCTGCCTGCTCTTTTTGCTTGCGGTCTCGGTCGGGTTTTTCGCGCCCGTGCACTTCTCGAACAAAACCCTGGTGGGCGGCGACACCCTTCACTGGCAGGCCATGGCCAAGGCGATGCTCGACTATGAGGCAGCGACCGGCGAGCCTGCGCTCTGGTCGCCGAACGGCTTTGCGGGGATGCCGGGTTATCTGATCCAGTACGACAAGGAGATCCCGCAAATCGACGACCTCCCGAGGCTCCTCCGGAAGTTCGCCTGGCCGACGTCGCATTTCATTTTTTTGCTCGTCGGCGCTTACCTCCTCGTCATCCTGCTCACGGGCGACAAGCTCGGCGGGGTGCTGGCGGCATGCGCATACGGGTTGACCACGTACCTTCCGGTCATCCTCGTGGCAGGGCACAACACGAAATTCGTGGCGATGTGCTTTGCGCCCTGGCTCGTACTGGCCTTCGCCTATGCGCTTCGAAAGCCGAAGTTGCT
This sequence comes from Rhodothermales bacterium, assembly GCA_026984335.1. Lineage (GTDB taxonomy): Bacteria > Bacteroidota > Rhodothermia > Rhodothermales > ISCAR-4553 > JALSSK01. The sequence continues at coordinate 1,342 of JALSSK010000367.1, read as the reverse complement.
TTCGGGGCTCCTCTTTGCCGTCGCGCTGGCGGCCAACCTGCGGGCGGGGCACGTGCAAATCACGTACTACGTCGCCTTCCTCCTCGGCGTATGGTGGGTCGTCGAAGGCATCGGAGCGGTGCGTGAGGGCCGGACGAAACGCTTCCTCGCTTCGACCGGCTGGATGGCGCTCGGCTCGGCGTTGGCGCTCCTGATGGTCGCGCAGCCCTATCTCGCCGTGTTTGAATATAAGTCGTATACGATCCGGGGCGCCGCCGACGGGACCTCGGGGGGGGCGCTCGACTGGTCGTATGCGATGCAGTGGAGTGAGGGCCTCAGCGAGTTGGTCACGCTCCTCATCGCGGGCGCTTTCGGCGGCGGCGGCGGCGCCTACTGGGGGCCCAAGCCGTTCACCGCCGGGCCGCACTACGTGGGCGGCATCGTTCTGGCGCTCTCCGCCTTCGCGCTCATCCGCCTGCGCGAACGACCGGTGTGGGGACTCGCTCTGGGCGCTTTCTTCATGATCCTTTTCTCGCTCGGCGAGCATTTCTCCGCGCTCAACCGTTTCATGTTCGAGCACTTCCCGCTCTTCAACGCTTTCCGTGTGCCGGAGACGTGGCTGGCCATCGTGGCCCTCGCGCTGGCCGTCCTCGCCGGGATGGGCCTCTTTGCCCTCGTCCGCCGCGAGCCGAACCCGGAGGCCGGACGCGAGAACATCCGGACGGCCTATGCCGTCTTCGGCGCTGCGGTCGGCCTCGTGCTGCTTCTGTATCTCGGGAAGGACGTTTTTTTCAGCTTCGAGCGGCCCGGTGAGTTTGAACAACTGGCCCGTCAGGTGGCTGCTCAGAACAACGTCTCGCCAGAGGATCCCAGGGTTGCCGATGCGGTGACGAACTACCTCCGGGAGACGAAGGCGCAGCGCGAGGACACCTTCGCCGGAGATGCCCTTCGCACCCTCCTCTTTCTCGTGCTCGGCGGCGGTCTGGTCGTCGCTTTCGGCGCAAAGAAACTGCCCGGATGGGCCCTGCAGACGGGTCTCGTCATCCTCGTCGTGGTGGACCTCGGCGGGGTGGGACGGCGGTATCTCAACGAAGACGTGCTCCGGCCGGAGCCGGAGGTCGCCGCACAGATCCCGGAGCTTCCCTTCGATCAGTTCATTCGTCTGAAACTGGCCGAAGAGGGCGGGGCGGGGCACTTCCGCGTGCTTTCGCTCATGAGCAACCCCACCACGAACGCCCGCCCCTCGTATTATTACGAATCGCTGGGCGGCTATCACGGGGCGAAACTCCGCCTCTATCAGGATTTCCTCGACCACATCCTCTTCCTGGACGACGGCTCGCTGAACAAGAACGCCCTCTCGATG
>JALSSK010000366.1 GCA_026984335.1 Rhodothermales bacterium | reverse complement strand
GGAGTCGGAGGGCGCGCTCATCTGCGCGCGGGCGCTCGCGCTCGTGGCGGCGAGGACGAGGAGGAAGAGGAACGTGGGGCGTGCGTGCGTTTTCATGAGGCTTCGGGGGGGGGTGAGGAGGGATGTTCAGATGAAAGGAGGGAAGGCGCGACCCGCCGGCGGCGCGTGGCGAGGAAGACGCTCAGGGCGGGCAGGAGCGTCACCTGAACGATGGGCGAGAGCCCGACGGCCTCGCCGCCGACGGTGATCGTGGGCATGAGCGCGGTGTAGCCCCAGAGCCCGAGCGCCCGCGCCAGCCACTCTAGAAAAACGCCGGCGACGAAGCCGACGCCAAGCAGCGCCGTATAGCCCCGGCCGTCCGGAGGGTCCAGGTGCGCGGGACCGGCCAGCCGCCCGGCGAGGAAGGCCACGCCGAGGACGATGCCCACGTCGCCGAAGATGGCGGCCCACATCCAGAGCGTCGCCTTCCAGAAGCCCCACGTCCACATGTCGTAGAGCACGGTGCATTGCCCGAACTCCCACAGGGCGTTCAGGATCAGGCCGAAGAGCGCGATGCGCCGGGCGTGCGGCAGGCTTCCGGGGCGGGGCTTCGGCGCCATCGTCACAACCGCTCGATGACCGAACGGAGGCGGTTCCGGACCTCTCCGGCTACTTCGGCGAGCCGTTCGTTCTCGACCGCCTGCATCGACGCCACGGGATCGACGGCGGCCGCCTCGGTCTTGCCGTCCTCCGTCACGCGCACGATCACGTTGCACGGCAGCATCGTGCCGATCTTGTCCTCGACCTGAAGGGCCTGATAGGCAAAGTGCGGATTGCACGCGCCGAGGATTTTGTAGGGGGGCATGTCCACGTCGAGCTTCTTTTTCATCGTGGCCTGCACGTCGATCTCGGTCAGGATGCCGAAGCCTTCCTTCTTCAGCTCTTCCGTCACGCGCTCGACGACTTCCTCCATCGGAGCGTCGAGGGTGCGGGCGAAATAGTATTCAGCCATGGTCGTTTCGGTTTGGGTTGGATGAGAGGATGGGGAAAGTACGGATGCATGGTGCGATTCGAAAGCGGGAGGGCGGCGGGGTCAGGGGGCGGGCCGTTCGGGTGCGTCGGCGCCCCGGATCTCGCGGGCGAGCCGTCGGACGTGCCGGGTGCGCCAGAGCAGATAGATCGTCGGGAGCACGAGCAGGCTCAGCACCGTGGTCGAGATCATGCCGCCGACCATCGGCGCGGCGATGCGTTTCATCACCTCGGAGCCGGTGCCGTGCGCCCACATGATCGGCAGCAGGCCCACGATGATGGCCGTCACCGTCATGGAGATCGGGCGGATGCGCTGGGCCGTGCCCTCATAGATGGCCTTCTTGAGGTCGCCGAGCGTGAGCATCTCGCCCCGGTTGACCTTGTCCTTGAAGGCCTGATCGAGGTACGTGAGCATGATCACGCCGATCTCGGCGGAGACGCCCGCCAGCGCGATGAAGCCGACCCCCACGGCCACGCTCAACTCGTAGTCGAGCAGGTAGAGGATCCAGATGCCGCCCACCATCGCGAAGGGCAGCGAGAGCATCACGATCAGGCTTTCGGTGACGTTCTTGAAATTGAAATACAGCAGCAGGAAGATGATCAGCAGCGTGATCGGCACCACGATGCGCAAGCGTTGCTGCGCGCGTTGCATGTATTCATACTGCCCGCTCCAGACAATGTTGTAGCCTTCGGGCAGGTCGATCCGCTCCTCGACGACGCGCTGCGCGTTCTTGACGTACGTGCCCACGTCGATGTCGCGGATGTCCACGTAGATCCACGAGGTCTGCCGGGCATTCTCGCTCTTGACCACGGGCGGTCCCTGCGTCAGTTCGAAGTCGGCCACGTAGCTGAGCGGGATCTGCGCGCCCGACGGGGTGGGGATGAGCACGCGTTGAAGCGCCGGCAGGTTGTCGCGCAGCTCGCGGCTGTAGCGCACATTGACCGGATAGCGCTCGAGGCCCTCGACGGTCTGCGTCACGTTCATCCCGCCGATGCCGGACATGATCACGTCCTGCACGTCGCCGACGGTGAGTCCGTAGCGGGCGGCCTCCTCGCGCTTGATGTGGTAGTCGAGGAAGTGGCCGCCGACGGTCTTGTCGGGGAAGGCGCTCAGCGTGCCGGGCACGTCCTGGAGCGTCACGGCGATGCGCTGCCCGAGGTCGGAGAGCGTGGCCAGGTCCGGCCCCATGATCTTGATGCCCACCGGCGTCTTGATGCCCGTCGAGAGCATGTCGATGCGGTTCTTGATGGGCATGGTCCATGCGTTCGTCAGGCCGGGGAACTGAAGGGCGGCGTCCATCTCCCGGATGAGCCGGTCGGTGGTCATGCCGGGCCGCCATTCGTCCTCGGGCTTGAGCTGGATCGTCGTCTCGATCATCGACAGGGGGGCGGCGTCGGTCGAAGACTCGGCGCGTCCGATCTTGCCGAAGACGGTGGCCACCTCGGGGAAGCTCTTGATGATCTTGTCCGTCTGCTGCAGCAGTTCCTTGGCCTTGGTGATGCTGATGCCGGGGTCGGTCGTAGGCATGTAGAGCAGGTCGCCCTCGTTGAGCGGCGGCATGAACTCCGAGCCCAGGCGCGAGAGCGGATAGAGGCTCACCACCAGCAGCGCCGCCGCCGTCAGCAGCGTCGTCCATTTGAAGCGGAGGACGGTGTGGATGAAGGGATGATAGACCCACGTCAGGAAGCGGTTGACGGGGTTCTTGTGCTCGGGCATGATCTTGCCCCGGATGAAGTATCCCATCAGCACGGGCACGATGGTGACGGCCAGCAGCGCCGCCGCCGCCATCGAGTACGTCTTCGTGAAGGCGAGCGGCTTGAACAGCCGCCCCTCCTGCGCCTGAAGCGTGAACACCGGCAGGAACGAGAGCGTGATGATCAGCAGCGAATAGAACAGCGCCGGCCCCACCTCCTTCGAGGCGTCGATGACGATCTGCCAGTGGTCCTTCTTCCCGGCGTCGCGCTCGATGTGTTTGTGCATGTTTTCGATCATCACGATGGCGGCGTCGACCATGGCGCCGATGGCGATGGCGATGCCGCTGAGGGACATGATGTTGGCGTTGAGGCCCTGATAGTACATCACGAGGAACGCGATGAGGATGCCCATCGGCAGCGTGAAGATGGCCACGAAAGCGCTGCGGAAGTGGAGCAGGAAGAGGATCGTCACCAGCGCCACGATCAGGCTCTCTTCGAGCAGCTTGTCCCGGAGGTTGTCGATGGCTCGCTCGATGAGCCCCGAGCGGTCGTAGGCGGTGTGGATGGTGACGCCCTCGGGCAGGCCGGCCTTGAGCGTTTCGAGCTTTTCCTTGACGGCGTTGATCGTCTTGAGGGCGTTCTCGCCGAAACGCATCACGATCACTCCGCCGACGGCCTCGCCCTCGCCGTTCCACTCGGAGAGCCCGCGCCGGAGCTCGGGGCCCAGATGCACGTTGGCCACGTTGCGCACCTGGATCGGCGTGCCGCTGTCGTCGACGCCGAGCGGGATGCTCTCGATGTCCTCGATCGACTTGATGTAGCCGAGGCCGCGCACCATGAACTCCGTCTCGCCCATCTCTACGAGCCGCCCGCCGACGTCGTTGTTGCTGCGCTGAAGCGCCATGCGCACCTTCGAGAGCGGGATCCGGTAGGCGAGCAGCTTGTTCGGATCGACCTCCACCTGATACTGCTTCACGTAGCCGCCGATGGAGGCCACCTCCGAGACGCCGGGCACGCTCATGAGCTCATACCGGAGGAACCAGTCCTGGATCGAACGGAGCTGCTGGAGGTCGTATTGGTCGCCCCCGTCGAGGACGTATTCATAAACCCAGCCGACGCCGGTGGCGTCCGGCCCGAGCGTGGGCGTGACGGCCGAGGGCAGGCGCCCGGCCACGTAGTTGAGGTATTCGAGCACCCGGCTCCGCGCCCAGTACATGTCCGTGCCGTCCTCGAAGATGACGTAGACGAACGAGAGGCCGAAGAACGAGTAGCCGCGCACGTCCTTGGCAAAGGGCACCGCCAGCATGGCCGTCGTCAGCGGATAGGTGACCTGATCCTCGACGACCTGCGGGGCCTGCCCCGGAAACTCGGTGAAGATGATCACCTGCACGTCGCTCAGGTCGGGAATGGCGTCGATCGGCGTGTTGAGCATGGCATACAGCCCGCCCAGCCCGATCAGCACGGTGAAGATGATCACCAGCAGGCGGTTGTTGACCGAAGCTTCTATGATCTTTTCGAGCATGATGGTTCTCTTCTCAAAATGGACTGGATGGGGGCGGGCTCAGGGCTGGTGCTCCGTCGCGGCGGCGCTCTCGTCCATGGCTCCGGCGGAGTCGGCGGGGGCGCTTTCGTCCATGCCGGGCATGGCTCCGGCGGAGTCGGCGGGGGCGCTTTCGTCCATGCCGGGCATGACCTCGGAAGGCTCGACCGCCGGCGTCGTCGCCTTCGCCCGGTCGCTGAGCATCTTCTGAATGGCTTCCTGCAGGCGGCTCTCGCTGTCGAGGAGGAACTGCGCCGAGATGACGATCTCTTCGCCGTCGAGCAGCCCGCCGAGCACGCGCACGTAGTTGTTGCCCGGTCCGCCTTGCTCGCCGAGCTTGACCTCGCGCGGCTCGAACTTGCCCTCGCCCCGAACCACGAAGACGATCGTCCGCTCGCCCGAATGGATGACCGCTTCGGTCGGGATGACGAGCGCGTCGGGGATGGTCTTGCCGGTCAACATCACGTTGGCGTACATGCCCGGCTTGAGGTCGAGGTCGGGGTTGGCGAAGATGACGCGCACGTGCACGTCGCGGGACTTCTCGCGCAGGTACGGATAGATGTACGAGATGCGCCCGGTGTACCGCTTGCCGGGCAGGTAGGAGAGCTCCATGTCGACGCGTTGCCCGACGTTGATCCACGGCACTTCGTTGTCGTAGAAGCTGGCGTGCACCCAGACGGTGCGCAGGTCGGCGACGCGGAAAAGATCCTGCCCCGCCTTGAGGAACGCGCCTTCGGTGGCGTTCTGATCGACGACCACGCCGGAGTTGGGCGCTTTGAGCAGGATGGTCTTTTTGATCGCTTCGGTCTGCTCCAGCCGCTCGATCTCCTCGGGGGGGATGTCCCAGTATTCGAGCCGTTTCCGGGCCGAGGCCAGGAGCTTTTGGGCATCCTCGCGGGCTTCGGGCAACGTGCTCTTCATGGCAATGCGGTAGTTCTTGAGCGCCAGCAGGTATTCCTCCTGCGTCGTGACCAGCTCCGGCGAATAAATTTCCATGAGAGGATCGCCGGTCTGCACCTCGTCCCCGACGAAGTTGACGTAGAGCTTCTCGATCCAGCCCGAGATTTTGGCGTTGACCACGTAGACGCGCTCCTCGTCGTACTGGACTTCGCCCACGGTGCGGATCATGCGGGAGAAGTCCATGCGCCGGACGCGGTCGGTGCGCACGCCCATGTTCTGCACCACCGCCGGATCGATCCTGACCGTTCCGCCCGATCCAAGACCGGCTTCGTCTTCATAGACGGGAATGAGGTCCATGCCCATAGAGGATTTGCCGGGATGGTCGTAGATCTCGGTGGGGTTCATGGGGGCCTGCCAGTAGAGGATCTTCCGCTCCTTCTTCGGCGCTTCCTGGTCTCCGGCGGCCTGCCCTTCGTCGGCCTGTCCTTCGGCTTCATCGGCATAGACGGGGACGAGGTCCATGCCCATGGAGGATTTGCCGGGATGGTCGTAGATCTCGGTGGGGTTCATGGGGGCCTGCCAGTAGAGCACCTTTCGCCCGTTTTCGGCGGTCGGGGCGGCCTCTTCGGGCTCGGGCGCGGTGGTCAGGCGACCGGCGAAAAAGCCGACGACGAGGGCCAGGATCAGCAGCGCGGCGGCAAGGATCAGTTTTTTCATGACGATCTATGGGGAAACAGTTATTTGAGGTCGGCGAGGCTGTTGAGGCCGAGGGCGCGTTCGAGCGCGGCCGTGGCTTTGAGGTAGCGCGCCAGCGTGTCTTCGTAGCCCGCGCGAAGCGTGAAGAGCATGCGCTCGGCGTCGAGGAGGTTGAGGAAGTCGGTGCGGGCGGTGGTGTAGGCGCTGAGGGTGGCGGAGAGCGTGGTCTCGGCCTGTGGGATGAGCACCTCGCGGTAGAGCTGGAGCTGCGCGTCTTCCTGCCGGAGCCGGGTCATCAGGTCGGCGATCCGGGTCTGGAAGGCGGTCTCGAGGGCCTGTTGCCGGGCCGCGACGCGCCGGCGCCCGAGGCGGGCCTCTTCGAGCGCGGCGTGGAGCCGACCGCGCTGGAGCGGCACCTTCACGGAGAGGCCGATGCCCAGGGCGTTGCGCCCGTCGGCGCTCGGCGGCACGTCGCCCGCGCCGATGTCGAAGAAGGTCACACTCACGCCGAAGTCGGGGAGGAACTGCTTGCGGGCCAGCGCGATCTGCGTCTCGGCGCGCAGGGCGGCCGTCTCCAGCGCATCGGCTTCGGGCCGCTCCTGCAGGGCGATGGCCGCCAGCGCTTCGACGTCGAGGGGAGGCGCCGGCGGCGGCGTCACCCGGAGCTCGGCCTCCGGCGTGGCGGCCACGGGGCGGTCGAGCAGGCGGCTCAGGCGCTCGGCGGCCGTGCGGCGCAGGCGGGCGAAGTCGAGCGCGCGCTTCGAGAGCGTGTTGCGCTCGAGCTGCGCCTTGAGGATCGCCTGCTGCGAGCCCCGCCCGACTTCGAACTGGGTGGCGGCTACCTCCTCGAAGTCGCGCAGCCGGTCCTGAAAGTCGAGGATGAGCGCTTCCTGCTGCTGAATGCGATAGAGCTCGTAATAGGCTTCTTTGACTTGGAAGGCGAGGTCCTGGGCGAAGGTCTCGGTCTCGTATCCGGCGATGTCGGCGCTGAGGTCGGCGAGTTCACCCTTGAGGCCGAGCTTGCCGGGGAAAGGGATCTTCTGCTCGACGCGCCACTGGGTGCGCTGCGTGCCGCGCGCCGTGAGCACGGGGAAGGGCTGGTACGTGAATGCGAAGGTCGGGTCGGGCAGGGCCGAGACCTGGCGGCTGCGCGTGCCGAGCGCCTCGGTCCGAAGCCGCTCCGCTTGCAACGAAGGGTTGGCGGCGCGCACCGTGGCAAGCAATGCCGGGAGGTCCAGCGTGCGAAGGGTGTCCGTCGCCGGCGCCTGGGCCAGGGCCGTGGAGACGCACAGGGCCAGAAGGACGGGAAGGGTCGCCCATCGCCGGATGGGCAGGGCGAGCGAAGTCAGGGTGTGCATGGAGAACCTTGAGACGTGAACGAGTCGTGGACACGCATCCCCCACAGCCATCGGGGCCGGGCGGCGCCGGCGGGTCGGGAGGGGTGTTCAGCGGACGAGGAGCACGGCGCCCAACGTCAGAGGCGGGCGCGCGTGATGCTCACGGTTCTCAACGCAGGAGGACGGCGTTCAGGAGATAGAGCGTCGGGGAAGAGGCCGGGAAAGCTTCACCGGGTTGGAAAAGCGTCGTCGCCCGGGAGTCATGCGCCGGCGCATCCGTGGGATGGGGCAGCGCAGGGACGAGCAGCAGCTTCGAGAGAGTTTCCGAGGCAGGCAGGGTGGGCGTGAACACGCCGCCGTCCGCACATTCGAGCACGCAACAGGCAGGGCAGTTCGTTTCGTCGGACGTGGACCACTCGGGGAGGGCCGACGGAAGCGTCAACGCGGCATGATCCGCCATGGCATGCGCGACGTCGGACGGGCCGTGACACGAGACGCCGGAGGGCGCATGCGCTTCATGCGGGGCATACGGCGAGGCACACAGAGGCTGCAGCCACGGAGCGCTTCCCCCGAAGATCAGCGCCAGCGCCATCAGGGACGCCGCCAGGCGGTATGTGCGAAGCGCGACAAGCATGAGACCCGCAGGTTGAAAAGATTGGAGCGTTAACCGTAGCGTAGAAGGTGAAGTTCCGTTCCATAGACGCGCCGTCCCCGAAAAGGTAACACCCGGTCGCATCGTCCGTGCCCCCGGCAGGAGAGACGCCTCTTTTTGAAGCGGAAACGAGCACGGCAGCGTGTGCGTATGAAAATCTTCATGATCGAAAAATGGATGAATGCGGGAGAAGACTCTGGAAGCGAGGTCGCTCCCGCCCGGTAAATACCCAGGACCTTTGTGAGGATGATATGCAGAAGCGATGGAATGGAAAACTTTCCTTGATCAAGTCGGAGCCGGCTCAGGGCGAAGCCTGGTGGAGCCGTTTCCGTTCCCTGCTCGACGAGCAAAACGACTGGCCGAGCGAGTACCTGTTCAAGTTCATCGTGCCGAAGGGGAGCCTCGAGGCCATGAAAGCCGTCTTCGGTGAACATCCGGTTCAGGTGCGCGCCTCGAGCAAGGGCAATTACCTCAGCGTGACGGCCCGCGTCGAGATGCAGTCGAGCGAAGAGGTCGTCGCCGTCTATACCGCCGCCGGTGAGGTGGAGGGCGTCATCTCTCTGTGAGGCGCGCCCTTTTTGCCGCCGCTGAATAGTGCTCCTTCAATAAAACCGGAGCCCCGTTCAAAACCGGAGCCCCGTCCCGCCCCTGCGCGGAACGGGGCTCTGCGCGTTACCCCCGGACGCACTACGGACCCTTTTTCGGCGTCTCAGACGAAGCTCATGAGGACGCTCTTCAAACCGGGCTCCACCTTCGCGCAAAGCCATCTCCACGGAGCCTGCCCTTCGGAGGCGGGGGATCCAGGGCGACGCTCATAAACCGGATCTCCGATCGGGGTCGGAGATGACTTGTTTCCGAAGCGTGTGGCGGGCATGAAAAAAACGGAGCCGGAGAACGAAGCATCGAAACGTTTCGCTCCCCGGCTCATCCCCCCATAGATCATCCGCACAATAGGATGATGAGTCCGTCACGCATATCGGTCTACGTAATTGGCCGGGAAAGCCTCGAGAAGTCGCTCCTCCGACCCGGAAAAAGCGCCGGAGCCGGTCGAGGCGTCGGGATGGACTTCGGGATGGACATTGGAGGGCTGCCCGGATTCCATTTGCTCAGTGTTCTCGGTAAGGGTGCTCCTGGCATTCATCGTTGGAATGTGGATGCGCGTGCGCGAAAAGGCCTGAAACGGGGCATTCACGCCGGAATTTTTCTCTTTCTTCCGTTCCTCAAGTCGCTGGAGTTTCAGTTCCTGCCGGGCCTTCATCTCCATGCGCGCGGCTTTCTGGGCGATGCTGCGGTCCGCCGGCGAGGGATCCTTCGCGGCAAGCGCCGCCCGCCGCACAATCCGGGCCTTTTCCATGGTAGCCTGCGGGTCGCCGGGCACGGGGCTCGTGTCGATCTTGACGTGTCCTCCGATGGCGTACTGCTTGCCGTCGGGGCCGGTCTGGTACTCATACTGGGGCGGTCCCTGCGCATACGGACCGGCGGCGCCGAGGTGCGCGTGTTCGTGGCGTCGCACTTCGGCGTCGCGTTTCTTCAACTCTCGGACCTGCTTCTCCTCCGAGGGAGTCAACTGCTCCGGTTTGCCTGTCGCCCCGACGCGGTTCGGCTGCTGTTTGGTGGCGGCCCGCTCTTCCACGGGACCGTCTACGGGGTTCTCGCGCGCATCGACTTCCTCCTGGCGCACCCGTGCCTGCATGCTGTTCGGAGCATGGGCATAGGCCGAAAGGGCCGGAGATGTGGACGATACGAACATGGCGCATCCGGGCGCTTGTGTGAAAAGGGTGAGGCCGGCACATAACGGTATCGACGCGTATTCCACTTCCTTAAACGAAAGACGCAAAATCGTTGCAGCCCCCTGATGCACCGCAGGCGCACATGACGGCGAGCGCACGCAGAAAGCCCCCTGACGAAGGACCGTCGCACCGCCGCGCTATATTCCTCCATCGCTATTCCCTCCACGCTTCGAAACGACCTGCGCCGGCAGGTGGAGCCATGCCTTTTGAGAACGTTGATCGGCATTTGGCCGGCGGCGCTCGCCATGTTC
>JALSSK010000365.1 GCA_026984335.1 Rhodothermales bacterium | reverse complement strand
TGATGAGGGTGGCGCGCGCAAGCGGGGCGGGCGGGCGCGTCGAAGCGCCGGCCGTTCCACGATGAGCATGCTGTTTCCCTACGCCGGCATCATCCGGATCAGGTTCCAAGGGTCTGCTCTCAGCCCCGCCGAACGGGGCACCCCCAACAGTCGTAGTCAGTGTCACAAGGAACGTTGCTCAGCACACATATACCCGCCTCCGCCCCGATGGTTCTTCGTCGATACGAACCCGCAGCCCCCTTTCTCACATTTCTATCACGAAGGTTCATATTTTTCCGGAACGTCGTCTCCGAGGTAACAAGCCTCGCCTTTCCGCGTTTGAAAGCCGACCTTATGAAGGGCGTTCTCCCCCTCGAAGCCACCGTCTTCCACCCGACCCGACCGACACCATGGCATACATCCTCCTCCGCCCCGAATGGCAGGCCCGCGAGCGCGACGTCACCGACGAGAAGCTCTATCGCAGCCGCCGCGCCTTCATCAAACGCCTCGGCCTCGGCAGCGTGGCCCTCGTCACCGCTCCGACGGTGCTCGGGTGCGCCGGAGAGCCCGGCGGGAGCGCCGCCTCCACCACCGCCGGCGGCCCGCTCGACACCATCCCGAAGAAAGCCCCGCGCAAAGGCTATCCGGCCCCGAGAAACGCCAACTTCAAGGTCCCCGAGCGTCCCGTCACCGACCGCCTCGCGTCGGCTTCATGGAACAACTTCTATGAGTTCAAAAACAACTCGATGGACCTCAAGGACGTCTGGCCCGTCACGGGGGCGTACGAGCCTTTCCCGATGGAGATAGAGGTGCGCGGGCTGGTGGAGAAAAAGTTCAAGATGGACGTCTCCGACCTGATCACGTCGATGGACCTCGAAGAGCGTCTCTACCGGTTCCGGTGCGTGGAAGCCTGGTCGATGACCGTGCCGTGGACGGGCTTTCCGCTCCGCAAGCTCATCGAACGCTGCAAACCCCTCTCGAAGGCGACCCACGTCCGTTTCGAGTGCGTCAACCGCCCCGATCAGATGCCGGGCATCAGGGCGTCCCGGTCGTTCTATAAGTGGCCGTATTACGAGGGGCTGCGGATGGATGAGGCGATGAACGACCTCGCCTTCGTCGCCACGGGAATCTATGGAGAGCCGCTGCCGAAACAGAACGGCTCGCCCCTCCGGCTGGCGCTTCCGTGGAAATACGGCTATAAAGGCCCCAAAGCCATCGTGAAGATCGAGTTTCTCGACCGCCGTCCCGGCACGTTCTGGAACGACCTCCAGCCGAGTGAATACGGGTTCCTCTCGAACGTCAACCCGAACATTCCGCACCCGAGATGGAGCCAGGCTTCGGAGAAATTCATGCGGACCCTGGACGACATCCAGCGCATCCCGACGCAGATCTTCAACGGGTATGCCGACTGGGTGGGATCGCTCTACCCCGACGAGCCGACGACGCCGCAACGGCCCATGGCGCGATAGATCGCGCGCCGCTCACGCGGGAGGCGTCGCCTGCGTGCGAAGGGCCGGATCGCCCTTCTTCCGGAGGTAACGGTTCCACCAGAACACGCCTGCGCCGAAGAAGAAAAAGCCGAACAGGCTGATCGCGGCATTGATGGCGGCGATGCGGCTCTGTGTGGCGGCAATGGAGGCGATGACGATCTCCTGATCCGCGCCGGGAAGCACCCGCACCTCGAGCGAATCCTTTTCCACCATGAAGGCCAACGTGTACGGAAGCGCCATCTTTTCGCGCGAGATCACGGCGCCGTCGGGGAGGCGGACGCGGAGACTCAGTTCCGCGTTCGTCACATCCTTCCGATCCACACGCCGATACTCGGTCACCTCGGCCACGGCGGGCATCCCCTGGCGGAGCGTCTGCCGGAGGTCGAAGGCCACTTTCGTCTGATTCACGGCCAGAAAGAGCATGAGCGCGGGCGCGAGCCAGAGCAAGCGCGCGATCCACAGAGAAGTCTTCGATGCCACGATGCTGCCCGGTTGATGAAGACGGGTCCGCCCGAGGCGACGGACGAACGCAGGAATGCCATCGGTATTCTCGGATGCCTTCGACGTTCCGCCTGCCGGGCGATTATTTCAAGAAGAGATACGGCTTCCACGTCTCATCGACGGCGCCCACGTAATCGCGGATG